>JAKLFN010000029.1:243-13691 GCA_022711195.1 Bacteroidota bacterium | reverse complement strand
CGGAACAGTACTCTTTGAATCTGATATCATTACTCTCCATGTACCCCTCAATATTGTCGGCGATGACGCCACATGGCACATGATAAATGAAAAGAGCTTCAAAAAGATGAAAAAAGGGGTATGGTTCATCAATACTTCCAGGGGAGAGATCACTGAGACCGGAGCGCTCAGGAAGGCACTCTCTTCAGGGAAACCGGGCGGAGTGATTCTCGATGTCTGGGAAAATGAACCTGACCTAGATCTCGACCTGATGAGCAAGACATTCCTGTCGACACCACATATTGCAGGTTATTCTACCGACGGAAAAGCGAATGGGACCTCGATGATCGTCAATTCGCTGGCAAAACACTTCAATCTTTCTCTCGGGAACTGGTATCCTGAAAACATTCCTGAACCTGCTCAGCCTGTTCTGTCGATTGACGGGACAGGTAAACAGGAAGAAGAGATCATCAGGACGGCTGTGAATCACTCTTACAATATCGATGAAGATAATATAAAACTTCGTTTCTCGCCATCTGACTTTGAAAAGCAGCGTGGCGATTACGGTATCCGCCGGGAATTCAGGGCCTACACAATAAAGCTTAATGGCGGAACCAAAAGAGTCCGGAAAATACTGGAAGAACTGGGATTTAAAGTAGTTTGAAATTAGGTACAAAGGAGCAAAGCCGCCAGAGTCTCTGTGAGAAACCTTTTTATTGGAGGTTTAAACTTAATCTGATATAACCTGATGAAAATTGACCGAAGGAAATTTGCCGGAACTGTTTTACTCTCCGGATTAGGTGTATCAGGCTTGAAAGCCGCCGGATTGAGTCTGGATCAGGAAAATGTGAGTACGGGCAAAGGAAGCAGCAAATCATTTAAGATCAGCTTAAATGCATATTCCTTTGATAAACCTCTGAAAGCAGGCACGATGACCCTGGAAAACCTGCTTGATTTCTGTGCAAAATCAGGTTTTGACGGTGTCGATATTACCGGGTATTATTTCCCGGGCTATCCTGGGGTGCCGCACGATAATATTATTTTCAATATAAAACGAAAAGCATTCCGGCTTGGTGTGGAACTCGGATGCACAGGAGTCAGGAACGATTTTACCTGGCCCGATCGTGAAAAGAGGACTGCAGAGAAAAAACTGGTAAAAGAGTGGGTTATTGTGGCACAGAAACTTGGAGCCCCCGGTGTAAGGATCTTCAGCGGAAACCTTTCAAAAGATGACACCCCCTGGGATGAAAAGGCAAAGTGGATAGCTGATGATATCAGGGAGTGTGCCGATTTTGCCGGCAACCATGGCGTAATGCTGGCCCTCCAGAACCATAACGATTTCCTTAAGACAGCAGAACAAACCGAAAAGCTTCTGAAACTCATAAACCATGAATGGGTTGGATTGATGCTCGATATCGGCAGCTATCATACTCCCGATCCCTACAGCGATATCGCAGATAATGCTAAATATGCTGTCACATGGCAAATGAAAGAAAAGATTTTCGTAAGCGATTCACAGGTAGATACAGATTATTTTAAAATAATCGATATTGTCCGGAAATCAGGGTACAGGGGCTATCTTCCTCTTGAAACCCTCGGCGATGGTGATCCTTATGCTAAAGTTGCTGCCCTTCTTAAAAGAGTAAAAAGTGTAATGCTGAGCTGATAATCCTCCGCACCATTGCACCTCTGCACCATTGCACCCTTTGACCGCCGTAGCCTCGGCGAAGGCGGTTTGTACCCTTGCACCCCTCCCTAAACCCACTCCTCCTTTATCACATTCCCCGATAAACCAATGATCATCTGTTTTACCGGCACTTTTCTTGAAGCTTTTGCCAGTGCAGCTTTTACCATCTGGAGAAGGCCTCCGCAGCAGGGAACTTCCATCATCATTACGGTTATTGTATCGACCTTGGCGACATCTATCATGGCAGTAAGCTTGTCGACATAGATATCGAGGCCCTGGTCAAGCTTGGGACATGCTATTGCCAGCGACCTTCCTTTCAGGTACCTGCTGTGAAAATTCCCCATTGAGAAGGCAACGCAATCAGCAGCCAGAAGAAGATCGGCATTCCTCAGGTATGGTGCATTAGGATTCAGCAGATGCATCTGAACAGGCCATTGTCTCAGCTCTGAGGGCTGGTCTATGGCACCCGTTATAACACTTCCCGTCTCTTCACCTTTCAGAATACGCTCACGCGACCCGGGACAACCGGAACCTGAATGAGAGTGAGAGTGAGAGTGAGAGTGAGGGTGAGGCTTCCCGTGTCCGTGTACTTCGGCAAAGACCTCATCGGGATTGAAGCTTAATTCTTCACGGTGTGAATCAAGGAAGGAAACACCCTCTTTCAGGTACCCGGTTTCTCCGTGATCCTTAAGATGTTTCAGGTGTGCGATTATCGTATTTTTTCCCTTGGATACCATCTGCTCCATAACTTTTATCTCATCATAAGGCTCTGCCTCACGATTCTCGATTGTGATAGCCCCTTCAGGGCAATGACCGATACAGGCTCCGAGACCGTCGCACATCAGTTCACTTACAAGACGCACCTTACCGTCGATTACCTGTAATGCACCCTCGTGACAATTAGGTACACACTGTCCGCAGCCGTTGCATAGCTCTTCATCTATTTTTAATATATCTCTTTTCATTTCTTTATGGATTTTTTCAGCCGTTTTCAATTATTGCTTTTTGTTTACATGGCAAAGATGATAAAGTGGTATGGGGAGAATTGTAACAAATGTTACAAAATGATTATTTTTAACAAAAATCACTGACTATGGAACCCGACAGACTGATGAATGCACCCCTTTTCAGGGGATTAAAACTTCAGGAAATTGAGAAGGTGTTACAAAACACTCAAAAAAAGATTAAAAAATATAAGGCAGGAGCCCTGATTGCACACAGCGGTGAACCGGTAAATTCGCTGTTGATAGTTACAGAAGGTGTCGTTAAGGGCGAAATGGTTGATTATTCCGGGCGCGTAATAAAGATCGAGGACATAAGTGCGCCTAAGGCTATTGCGGCTGCCTTTATTTTCGGGAGCCGGAATCTCTTCCCGGTCAATGTTATCGCAGTTACTTACACCGAGCTTATGATAATAGAAAAGCAGGTCTTTCTGGAACTGCTGATGTCGAATGACAAAATACTTGTAAACTACCTCGATATGATATCAAACCGCTCCCAGTTCCTGTCGGAGAAGATAAAATTTCTGAATTTCAAGACTATAAAAGGCAAGCTGGCCCAGTTTATTCTGCAACGAACTACTGATACGAAACCCACATTCAATACTGCCATGACACAGGCCGAGCTTTCTGATTATTTCGGAGTAGCCCGGCCATCACTGGCAAGGGCCCTCGGAGAACTGGAAGATGAAGGTTTGATCCTGGCTGAGGCAAAAGTTATCAGGGTTCTCGACAGGAGAAACCTTACAGAGCTAATAGGCGATTAAAACAAGTACCATCTATCCTGATGCCGGACCGTCAGGCAGTACAACAGAGAAGCATGATCCCTCACCTTCACGGCTTTCAACAGTGAGTGTTCCTTTGTTTATAAGGACAAGCTCATGACAAAGCTTTAACCCTATTCCTGTGCCTTTCTCATTTTCAGTGCCCGGAGTGCTCGACATATCTTCAGGACTGAACAGCTTCTCCTGTTTTTGAGGCGAAATGCCTATACCATTATCACAGATCTTCAGTAGTATCCCTCCTAAATCTTTCCTTTCCTTCAGCAAAATGCTGATACGTCCTCCCCGGGGGGTGAATTTAACTGCATTTGAAAGCAGGTTGCGGATAATTATGTCGAGAAGATCTTTGTCGAAGAATGCATATGAATTGCCTGCCTGCGTGAAATTCACGGATATCTCTTTTTTGTCGGCGCTCTCTTTTAAAATGCTCATGTTCGTCAGGACGATGTCAGCGAGATTCCTCGATTCTGGTGAATAATTGATCTTGTCCTGCTGGCCCCTTCCCCATACGAGCATATTCTCGAGAAGCGAAATTACCAGCTGGGCATACTCTATGCTGGCATTAGCAAACGTGTCGTATTTCTCCTTGTATTCCTTCTCTTTAAGCAGGTTAAGCATATAGAGGATATTCACCACCGGGCTTCTCAGATCGTGAGCAATGACTGAGAAGATCTTATTCTTCATCTGGATTGTTTCTGAAAGCTGCACATTCTGGGAAGCAATTCTCTGATTCTGCTGTTCAATCTCATCATTTCTTGACTTAAGCTCCTGTGTTCTTTCGTTAACCATCAGCTCCAGGTTTCTGTTCATATATTCAAGGTCATTCTGTAGTCTCTCTTTTTCCTGGTATGATTTAATCCAGCTGTACAGCAGAAGCGCAGCCTGGATGAAAATGAAAACAATTACCGCGTATGTCAGGTAATATTCAGATGTACCTGCCGCCTTGCCCAATGAAAGCCTGATGTCATGAACACCGGCAAATGCCAGGAAAACTATTGCAGAAAAATATACAAGGTCAATTCTGCTGCCCCTTATAAACCGCCTGAAGCTCTGTATTATTGCATACAGCATCAGAACGACCATAACAGGATAGATCACCTGTGTTGCATAGCCGAAGATCCTTACTGGCAGGAAATTGGTCAAAACTGCGCAGGTTGCAAGAATAACACTGGTATAAACAATGAACCGCCTGAAAATCCGATGAGGGTATAACTCATGAATAAACCATAACCAGCCTATAACGATCATATAAAGACCTATATATTCGAATCTTACTGTCCATATCCAGGATACATCCAGGAAATTGTAGATCAGGTAATGTGACGTAAAGAATGGTCTTAATGCCAGTCCGGTCGTTGCCACCGAAAAATAGAGCATCAGCTTTTCCCGCGGGTTTATCAGGTAGAAGAAAAAGAAAAACAAAGAGAATCCTATGAGCAGACTTACCGATGACCAGTTCATTGCCCAGTTGTTGGCCAGCTTCTTCTGAACTTTGCTGAAAGTTCCGATCTGAACAGGCAGCCAGAAGCCTCCGCGACGGTGATCGAAATTTGATACATTAATAATTATATCAAGTGTATCAGAAACAGGTTCATAACGGAAGAAGACACGCCTGTACTCAGGTTTGGTATCCTCCGATGAAGTTCCGGGGATGCCGTTGTATCCCAGGTATCTCCCGTTTATATAGAGGTCGTATGAACTGTCAAATACAGGCATATCGCAGGCCAGGGGTTTTCTGAATCCCTCAGGAAGGATGACTCTCAGGCGGTATGTAGCATAACCGGTTTTCCCGTCACCTACTATTTCACCAGGGTAATCTGTCCAGTAGGCCGGAACCTTTCCATACATATCTGGTCTTGAAACACCTTTTGCGAAGTCGTGGGGACGAAGCATTTTCATCCAGTAGAATTCCCACTCGCCATTAAGCCTGACAGTGAACTGGTCGCTATCGCTTAACCCTGAAAGATCGATAACACCCTTCATTGCTTTTGGCTGTTGATTATCAGCTGCCGCAAACGTTGATGCTGAAATAAAAGAAATAAGTATGGCGGTTGTTAATTTCATTCTTCCACTCAATTCTGCCCGGTAAAGTTAAATAATTTCGGATATCACAAACCTTTGAAGTCAGTATGGTTAAAAAGCGGAAGGGCACCGGGCGGTGTCTTTCCGTGATTAACTATAAACCTGATCGTAGAATTGGCCGAACGGCCTTCTGAATAGACTCTTTTCTGTACAAAAGACGGTACAGATGCTGTTTTGTTGCATCATGCCAGGTTAATGTTTTGTTAATCATTTGTTAAATGTCCGGAATTAAAGAACCTCACTCATTTTAATCTGAACACCAGAGAATCGACAACATATGATGCCATAATACCGAGTCCACCCTCAACGTTGGAATATGCAGGGGATATCTCTGTAAAGGGATCTCCGCTGCTGGTGAATCTGTCCATCGAATGATGATAGGTGTAATACTCCCTGTCGGTTTGCAGGATATAAACGACAAGATTCGATGAATCATCGTCACTAACATCAGAATAATTAACTGTACTTACATATAGCCTCTTTCCATCCCTGTTATTATCGTTGAATACAGTCGATTCCATAGGATAGAAACTGAAATCATAGGGATACCAGGGATATAAGGAGTTATAGATTACCTGCCTTACAGCATAAGAGTAAAAATTCTCCTCCCCCTCGTAATCTGTCAGAAAGATATCAGCCCTCAGTTCCCACCACCCCTGACCAGTGTTAATTCCATAGTCGTAAAATACCCTTGAGGTGTCTATTTCTATCTTCACCTCTCTTTTGACCGGAATTATGGTACTGGCACGTGCATGCAGCCCCTTATCACTCGAAATGTTCAGTGTATATTTCTTCCCTTCTTCAAGAAGCATGTCCTGCTTCCGGAAGGTGAATCCGTTAGCTGCCTTAATAAGACTTATCTCACGGGAACCATCAGAAAGAATACCAGTCAATGATCCGGTCGCTTCCTGCTGATTTAAAGCGCCATAAAGTTTTTTGTTCGACTTAACTGAAATGAAAGATATTGAATCGTGTGGCGAGAGGAAAGAATTTAAAACCAGTTTCTGTTTAAATTCGGGGAGTTCTACATTATCGAGGTATCTCTCACACGAAAGCAGGAAAGTACATATTATCAATGCCAGGCAGGAATTTATTTTCATAGCTGGTCAGAACCTGAATGAATAACTGAATGAAGGTATTATAGGGAATATACTAACCGATTTAAGCCTGCCCGTTCCACCGCCGTTATCATAATAATAAAAGAATGGATTAAGCCTGGAATAGGCATTATATAATGAAACCTCCCAGGTCCTTTCTCCCCATTTTTTCTTTTTATGAAATTGAATCCCAAGGTCAAGCCTGTGATAGGGTTTCATCCTGAAGTTGTTCTTGTCTCCATACTCTTCTGCCTCCATCGAGTAGAGTACTCCGTAATATTCAAAATCCGGTTCTCCTGCAGGAATTTCTGTTTCGAACCTGTGATAGGGAGCATAATACTCCGATAGAGGCAGGGTCACAGCATTGCCCGTACCGTAAACCCAGGTGCCGGAAATATTTATATGGTCATTTAGCTTGTAAGTAGCTACCACCGATATATCGTGACGCCTGTCGTATCTTGCATAGAACTCTCTTCCGAAGTTGAGCGAATCGAACTTCATCTTTGTCCATGAGAGTGTGTAACCTACCCAGCCGGTAAGCTTCCCTTTTTTCTTCTGAATAAGTACCTCTGCTCCATACGACCATGATAATCCGGCAGTTACCTTATCCTGCCAGTCTGGCAACTCAACATCCGATGGCTCCATGAGCTCAATAAATGAGGCTCCTTCCCTGTACCCGAGAACCCTGTTCATCGTTTTATAGTATCCTTCTACCGATATTGCAATATTATGCTTGTCGATATCCCTGGCAATTCCTGCTGCAACCTGTCTCGACGAGAGAGGTTTTATCCTGTCGGTTACGGGCACCCACAGGTCGGTGGGGAGGCTTATCCCGGTGTTGGAAAGCAGATGGATATACTGGTTCATGGAAGCATATGATCCTTTGATTGCAAGGTCGGGCAATATTTTCCAGGCAACAGTAAGGCGTGGTTCGGGATTAAAGTAGTTCTTGCGACCAGTGAAAAAACCGGTGAATCGTATACCTGCATTAATCTTCACTCTATCTGACTGCTGGTATGTATCTTCAAGATAGATACCGGTTTCGACGCCTTCAGTATAATCAATGTCCCTTTCATTAACATCTTTCGGAACATCCACTTCGACATAAGCATAAGGTTTGAATAGATGATAAATTCCTGTAATTCCTGCCTTGATCCAATGTTCAGGTCCGGGCAAAAAATCAAAGTCGCTCTTAATGCTTAAATCCCTTATCCCCGAATAGTATTCAGCAAAATAATTCTTGTTTTCTTCAATGACTTTATATTTATCATAGATGCCAAAAGAATAGTTGCTGAAGACTGCTGATGTGTTTGAGAAGAGCCTGTTGTTAAAGAGATGGTTCCAGCGCAAGGTGGCTGTTGCATTACCCCACAGGAATCCCACATCTTCTGAATAGCCCGACGATTTATATTTCTCATAGAATTTATCCTTCCCGAAATAGCCGCTTATATAGAGCTTGTTCCTCCTGCCAAAATCATAATTGACCTTTGCATTAAGATCGTAGAAATAGTATCCCATGTTTTCTTCTTCAGAGAGCTTAAAGATGGGTCGGAGGAACAGGTCCGCATAGGTTCTGCGCCCCGAGATTAGTAATGACGATTTGTTCTTTTTAAGTGGTCCTTCCACCGTGAGATTCGATGAAATAAATCCTATGCCACCTTCGCCCTGCCATTCTTCCTTGTTCCCTTCTTTCATGTTCATTTCAAGAACTGATGAGAGGCGACCTCCAAACCTGGCGGGGAATCCGCCCTTGGTGAGCTCAATGCTCTTGAGGGCACTTCCATTGAACAATGAGAAAAAACCAAACAAGTGACTGGCGTTGTAAACTATCGCATCATCCAGGATAATCAGGTTCTGATCGGGTCCACCGCCCCTGACGTACAAGCCGCTGCTCCCTTCCGATCCTTTCTGTATGCCGGGCATCAGCTGAATAACCTTCAGAACATCTTTCTCGCCCAGGAATGCAGGAACATCCCTTACCTTTGCTACAGGAACCTTAATAGTGCTCATAAGTGCAGTCTGACTTGTACGCTCTTCACGTTCAGCAGTTACTTTAACCTCAGCCAGAAGTATATCGGACCTGAGATCGAAATTCATTTCCATATCACTACGAAGTGCTATTGTTCTTATTTCGGGACTGTAGCCTACGTATGAAGCTGTAATGGTCACAGAATCGCTTGCGGGAAGCGTGAGAGAGTAGAAGCCATAAGTGTTGGTAACTGTTCCTGTCTTGTGATCGGACAGGTATATATTCACTCCGATGAGTAGTTCACCGCTTCCTGCCTCCCTGATAAATCCGCTGACTGTATAGCGGCTTTTCTGCTGTGCTGACACATTCTCGTCCAATCCTGTGAAAATGAGAAATATATACAGGATTGCAAGTGAATGGAACCTGATAAATGGTTTGTAGCGCATTTATGTTTTCAGAACCTGACCATAAATTTATCGAAAAATATATTATGTTATTCGAATAGTCTGCAGAGATTATTTTAGACGGAATACCAACGAATCCACCGTATACGAAGTAAATATTCCCAGGCCTCCTTCTATATTTGAATAAACAGGACTCGCTTCGGAAAATGGATTATCGCCACTATCGTAATTTTTAAGTGACTTGTGATACCGGTAATATGATTCTTCAGTGTTTAATAAAATGATATCTATGAAAGCAGAATCATAATTATTAAGGGAAGGTACTTCCCAGGATTCTAGCTTTATCCTGTTATCAGGGCTTGCAACTTTATCATCGATATATTCAAACCAATACCTTATTGATTTAATGCTATTCTGATTAGAGGTCGATTTGTACCCCGTTAATATGCCGATAACATTGTAGAAATTCTTTTCACCCGGATAATCAGTTAATTCAATATCGAGAGCTAAAATACTTACTGTCATATAGTCATCGGTCTCCCGGGTTGTTGTATCCACTTTTATTAATATCTCCCTTTGCTGTGGAACGGTAGCAGTTGCTTCAGCATATAATCCATTGCTGGAAGCTACCTTCAGAGTATATGTTTTGCCGGGTATTACAGGCATCCTGTCATGGCTGAAAGAGAGGCCAAAGGATGTTGTGTCGAGTTCAATCTCATTTGTTCCGTCACTTATCGTTCCCGTTAAATCTCCCGGATACTCTGGCTGCTCAGTAAAACCGTAAAGCCTCTGGTTGGAGCTGACGTAGATCCGTGAGAGGGTATCTGAAGGTGAAATAAATGATGTTATTACAAGTTTCTGCTCAAAAACAGGAGCATTCACAAACGGAATATATTTTTCACATCCCGTTCCTGAAAGCAGAAGAATAAGCAGCAGATAATATATTAATGATCTGTTTCTCATTGTCAGAATTTAAAGGAATAAGAAAAGGATGGAATTATAGGGAACAGGCTTACCTGTTTCAGCCTTGTATGCGACCGGCCATAAAACGAATAGTATTCAATATTATAGAAAAAGGGATTCTTCCGGTTATAAACATTATATACAGAGATCTCCCAGATCCTTTCGCCCCACTTCTTTTGCTTGTGGAATTGGATCCCAAGGTCGAGACGATGATAGGGCGCCATTCTGTAATTATTCTTCTGACCGTACTCCTTCACATTACTTGAAGAGTTGTAGTTATCAATGTAAAGATCAGCATATTCAGGTGCTGAATATACCGATACGGGCATGGTAACTGAATTGCCGGTACCATAGACCCAGGTGCCGGAAAGAGTTATATGCTTGTTGAGCCTGAATGTTCCGACAAGCGATAAGTCATGCCTCCGGTCGTAACGGGCATAGAATTTTTTTCCGAAATTCAATGAATCAAATTGCATCTGTGTCCACGAGAGTGTATACCCAATCCATCCGTTAAACCGTCCCTCTTTTTTCTGGATGAGGAATTCAAGACCATACGACCATGCACGGCCGGAAGTTACATTATCCTCCCAGCTGATGCCTTCCCCCGTAGCCGCTTCCTCGATCTGGATGAATGTTGCACCCTCCTTGTATCCGATCACATTGTTCATCTTCTTGTAATAGCCTTCTATCGAGAATGACATCTCGGGCGTAACGAGGTCCTTTACTGCCCCAAGTGCAACCTGCCTCGATTGCTGGGGCTTAACCCTGTCAGTGGTTGGCACCCACAGGTCGGTAGGAAGACTTATCCCCGTATTGGAGATCATGTGTATATACTGATTCATAGAGGCATACGAGGCCTTTATGGCAAAATCGGATGGGAGTTTCCATCCGGCAGATATCCTGGGCTCAAAAAAATGATACTGCTCACTGCTGGCAAGGAAATGGCTGAAGCGCATCCCCCCGTTGATCTTCAGATTTGCCAGCGGCTTCCATGTGTCCTCAATATAGATACCCGATTCCAAACCGTTAGTCCGCTCTTTCTCCTTTTTATTTATATTAGCCGGACCATCGATTTCGATAAATACATAAGGAGTGAACCTGTGCTGAATGGTAATGGCTCCTGCTTTTATCCAGTGGGCCGGCGATGGCATATAGTCAAGGTCAAATTTCAGTGAAAGATCCCTGATGCCTGAATAATACTCAGCAAAAAAGTCCTCTTTATTTACCTCGTCTTTCAGCTCATAGGTGATCCCGAACCGGTAATCGCTGAAGACCGCTGAAGTGTTAGCAAACAGCTTGTTGCTGAACAGGTGGTTCCATCGGAGTGTTGCAGTTGCATTTCCCCAGTTCAGCCCTCCCTTTTCATCATATCCCTCGTCAAATTTTGCATGAAATTTGTCCTTGCCGAAATAACCGCTCAGGTAAAGCTTGTTCTTCCTGCCGAAGTCGTAATTTACTTTTGCGTTAAGATCGTAGAAATAGTATCCGGCATCAGTCTGTTCTGTTGCCTTTAATATCGGGGATAATATCACATCGGCATATGTTCTCCTGCCTGAGACCAGTATCGAAGATTTGTTTTTTACCAGCGGTCCTTCAAGTGTCAGTCTCGATGAGATAAGCCCTATGCCGCCTTCGCCATGCCACTTTTCCTTATTTCCCTCTTTCATGTTCATTTCCAGGACAGACGATAGTCGTCCTCCGAAGCGTGCCGGGAATCCCCCTTTGGTGAGCTCTATGCTTTTGAGGGCATCGCCGTTGAAAAGTGAGAAAAAGCCAAACAGGTGAGATACATTATATACAATGGCATCGTCGAGTATTATGAGATTCTGATCGGGGCCGCCGCCTCTGACGTAAAGGCCGCTGCTCCCCTCGGAACCTTTCTGAACGCCAGGCATCAGCTGCAGCACTTTCATAACATCCTTCTCGCCCAGAAGCGACGGAACATTTTTTACCTGTGCAACCGGGAGGCTCATGGTGCTCATCCTCGCCGATTCGCTGATCCTTTCAGTTTTTTCGGCTGTTATCTTTACTTCGTCGAGCATCACATTCGGTTTCAGGTCGAAGTTCATCTCCGCATCGCTGTGAAAGCTTACCCTTCTTGTCTCAGACCTGAATCCAACATAAGATGCAGTGATCTCAACAGAGTCAGCAGCTGGGAGTGTAAGCGAAAAGAAACCATAATTGTTCGTAATGGTACCTGTTCTGTGATCGGGAAGGTAGATGTTTACACCCGTGAGAAGCTCGCCGCTGCCAGCCTCGCGTACAAAGCCGGAAACAGTATGCTTCCCCTGGCTCTGTCCTCTGGCTGATGATATGCAGAAGACAAACAGTATAATCAGGGATAAGTTTCTTTTTAACATATCTATTGTTCGGCAGCAGAATTTTTCAGACAGATACACAATAGTGACATTTCAGATTATTAAAATTATAAAAAATATTTAACTTGCAGGCTCAAACAGAATATGAACCGCGATCTCAAATATCGTTTCAACTGGCAACGTCTCGGACGCCGTCTTTATTGTTGCCTCATGTTCTATAATTTCTAAACACCACTCGTCCGAACCGGACTTCCCCGTACTATTACTTTTTTCTTTGGTCTTTAATCTTTGGTCTTTTATCTTATGAAAGGTCTCATCTTCAGCGTTAAACGCTACTCGGTTCACGACGGCCCCGGAATAAGGGTAACATTCTTTTTGAAAGGATGTCCTCTCTCATGCAGGTGGTGTCATAATCCCGAGGGTATTTTGCCTGTACCTGAAAATGTGATGAGAACAGATAAAGTGGGAGTGAACGAATTCATGGTCCCCGAAACCGCAGGAAGGCTCTATTCAGCTGAGGATATCACCGGCATACTGGATAAGGAGAAGATCTTCATTTCCCAATCGGGTGGAGGAGTCACATTCAGTGGCGGAGAACCATTGTTGCAAACCGGTTTCCTGAGCGAAGCACTAATGGCTTGTAAAAGAAGGGGATATCATACAGCCGTTGATACTTCAGGATATGCTGATCGCGAAAACTATATTAAGATATTGCCTCATACCGATCTCTTCCTGTTCGATATCAAACACCTCGATGATTCAATGCACCTGAAATATACTGGTGTGTCTAATGAGTTAATTATCAGCAATCTTCAGCTGATTCTCGACAGAGGCGCTGACGTGATGATCCGGATACCGGTCATCCCGGGGATTAATGATGATGATAAACATCTTGAGATGCTGGTCAACTTTCTTGCCGGGAGAAAGGAAGCCAATATCAGGAAGGTGAATCTCCTTCCTTATCACAGGGTGGGCGCTTCAAAATATAAGAAATTCAATATACCTTATATGATGGATGGCGTTGAACCTCCTTCTCCTGCAAGGATGAAGGAACTTAAGCAATACTTTGAAGAAACAGGCCTAAAGGTCAAAATAGGTGGCTAACTCCGGACTTCAGTCCGGGGATTATCGATGTAATACAAATTATTATGATACTGTCAGATAGAGTA
>JAKLFN010000029.1:0-233 GCA_022711195.1 Bacteroidota bacterium | reverse complement strand
CCTGAATGCAGTCGAGAAACTCTCCCCGGAGAGAGCGCTGCTCATGACTCAATTCTACAAAAGCGATGAAGCCCGCGGACTATCCGCTCCTGTGCTCAGAGCAAGGGCATTCGAATATCTTCTTAAAAACAAGAAGTTATATATCGGTGAAGGTGAGCTGATTGTGGGAGAGAGAGGACCGTCCCCGAAGGAGACATCTACTTATCCCGAAATAAGTCTCCATTCTCTTAAGG
>JAKLFN010000289.1 GCA_022711195.1 Bacteroidota bacterium | reverse complement strand
CGACCTGATGAATGAGTCGTTGTTTGCTGTGTCAGGAATCGATCCGTCGACAGCCATACCCATTCCCGGGTTGGTTCCGTAGGTGATCATCGGCTTTATTGAGGAGGCGTCAAATTCCAGCTCGCGGTCGAAATGTGCACCATTATCACTTTTCAGAACTCTCCACCTGAGCAGCATCGACTTGAAATCATGACGGTCTGCCACAGCGGGTATCTTATTCAGATATTCGTAGGTTGTATGGTCAGGTGCTATGAGCCCACCCCGTGCGCCCATCTCTATGCTCATATTGCAGACAGTCATTCTTTCGTCCATGCTCAACGAGGTAATGGCATTACCGGCATATTCAACAAAATAACCTGTCGCTCCACCTGTTGTGACTTGCGAGATAACATATAATATAAGGTCCTTGGCTGTCACTCCCTTTCCGGGACGGCCTGTGAGCCTGATCCTCATGGTGGCCGGTTTAGTCTGTATGATACACTGGGCCGCGAGGACCATTTCCACTTCGCTGGTACCGACACCAAATGCAACAGTCCCGAAGGCTCCGTGTGTCGAAGTGTGACTGTCGCCGCACACTATAGTCATCCCCGGAAGTGTGTATCCGAGTTCGGGGCCTGTCACATGGACAATACCGTTTTTGGGATGACCGATGCCAAAGTACTCTATACCGAACTGCCTGCAGTTTTCTTCAAGCTTCCTTACCTGGTTTCGCGATAGCTCATCCCTGATCGGAAGATTCTGCTCGATTGTCGGGATATTGTGATCGGCTGTGGCCAGTGTTCTTGATGGTCTGAAGACAGGTATGCCTCTTGCCCTCAGGCCTTCAAAAGCCTGCGGACTGGTTACCTCATGAATAAAGTGCTGATCGATATACAAAACATCCGGTCCATTTTCTATTGAGCGAACTACATGGCTGTCCCAGATCTTTTCAAATAGTGTTTTCGGTGTCATAATAACTTTTCTCTTCAATTTCACTCCCTTCCCTTATTTTTTAAGTGAAGGGTTGGGAAAGGTTTAAGATTTTCTATTTTATCTTGGAAATAGCATCAATAAATGCTTCTACTGAAGCGGTTACGATATCTGTGTTTGTACCGAAGCCGTAATATATACTGCCCTTGTGTTCGACCTGTACATGTACTTTACCGAGGTCGTCGCTTCCCTTGGTTATTGCCTGTATCAGGAACTCCTCGAGATGAACGGTCTTGCTTATCAGATGCTTGACCGCAGTAAAGGCAGCGTCGATAGGCCCGTTTCCCGATGATGTTGAAGTGTGAACCTCCCCATTGATCATAATTCCTACGGTAGCTACCGGAATGGCTGATTTTCCGCAGGTGACCTGTAATAATTCAAGTTTCAGTGCTTTTTCACCCTGTGCAACTTCTCCCATCAGGATACGTATATCCTCATCATTGATCTCTTTCTTTTTGTCGGCCAGCAGCAGGAACCTGTGGTATATCTCATCAAGTTCTTCCTTTCCGGGAGTGAATCCCAGCAGTTCAAGCCTGTGGTTCAAGGCCGCCCTTCCGCTCCTGGCAGTAAGTATTATTGACGATTCGCGGATACCTACTTCAAGAGGATCGATTATCTCATAATTCTCCCTCATTTTAAGTACGCCATCCTGGTGTATACCCGAAGAGTGCGCAAAGGCATTTCTTCCGACAATAGCCTTGTTTGGCTGTACCGGCATGCTCATGAGGGTTGATACCAGCCTGCTGGTACTGAAGATAAGTTTGGAATTTATACCTGTGGTGAGCTTCAGGTCGTGGTGACTTTTAATGATCATTGCCACCTCTTCGAGTGAGGTATTGCCTGCCCTTTCGCCGATACCGTTAATGGTTACCTCCACCTGACGGGCTCCGTTTATCACCCCCATCATTGTATTTGCAGTAGCCATTCCAAGATCGTTGTGGCAATGTGTTGAGATAACTGCCTTGTCGATATTTGGTACATTTTCCATCAGGTAGCGGATCTTGGCACCATATTCCTCAGGCATGCAGTAACCTGTAGTATCCGGGATATTTACCACAGTGGCACCGGCTTTGATGACAGCTTCGATCACCCTGGCAAGATATTTATTTTCACTGCGCCCGGCATCTTCGGCATAAAACTCTACATCGTCAACAAATTTCCTTGCATATTTTACTGCATCTGCAGCCCTTTTCAATATCTCTTCCGGAGTGGTCCTTATCTTATGTTTTATATGAAAAGGCGATGTACCTATCCCCGTGTGGATCCTTCTCCTCTTCGCATACTGGAGAGCTTCTGCAGCCACTTCGATATCTTTCTTCACTGCACGGGTGAGTGCACAGACGACAGGATTTGTGAGAACTTTCGATATCTCAACCACTGATTTGAAGTCGCCAGGGCTGGAGACCGGGAATCCTGCTTCGATTACATCCACGCCCAGCGCCTCAAGAGCCTCTGCCACCTGTATCTTTTCTATTGTGTTCAGCTGGCACCCTGGTACCTGTTCACCGTCGCGAAGGGTTGTATCGAAGATTATAACTTTATTGTTCATATAATAGGTGTTTGCTTTTATTACTTCTTTGCGGGCCTCAGTTTCCTTACTGCGGCGCCGGCGCTCCAGAGCTCGGATGTTCCCATTTCTTTCAGCTCGGCGTCGAGCAGTTCCTTATAATTTGCTGAACCTGTTGATTTAAGGACACGCTTGCACTCTTCACCTGATTTTACTCTCTGGTACAGTTTCTTAAATACCGGGAGTGTTGCTTTCATGAAATGAGGCCTCCAGTCGAGGGCGCCCCTCTGTGCTGTGGCACTGCAGTTGGCATACATCCAGTCCATGCCATTCTCATCGACGAGGCGTATTAGGCTTTGTGTAAGCTCCTCGACGGTTTCGTTGAATGCTTCGGAGGGTGAATGACCGTTATCGCGCAAGACTTTATATTGTGCATCCATGATCCCGGCAAGGGCGCCCATCAACACACCACGTT
>JAKLFN010000288.1 GCA_022711195.1 Bacteroidota bacterium | reverse complement strand
AGAGTGCCTGCCCCAGCTTTCGGGATATACACACGATGGCAATTACCATGCGGCCGTCCTGGTTGAAGGTGAGGAAGCTGAGCTATACAAAACTTTCTATTCCGATATGGAATACAGAATAGCAATTGTCGGGGAGAACAAGTTGCCGGCTATCGAATTCAAGATCATGGATATAAATAAAAATGTTCTCTATACCAACAAGGATAATAACTTTGCTTCCACATGGGACTTCAAACTGCAGTCGAGCCAGCAGCTGAAGATAATTGTCAAGGTGTCGTCATTTAATAAACCTGGTGACACACCTGCCAGCGGATGCGTGGCAATTATGTTTGGATTTAAAATGAAGAAATAGGAGATAATTCACCCTCTTGTGTTCCCCCTTGTTGCATAGCCAGCGAGGGGGAATTTTATTTTTTAAGTTTAGGAACCAGGAACTTTCCTGTGTACGATTTATTACACCTGGCCAGATCTTCAGGCTTGCCTTCAAAGACCACATAGCCACCTTCGTCTCCTCCTTCAGGGCCCAGGTCTATTACCCAGTCGCTGCTTTTTATTACCTCCTGGTTATGTTCAATAAGTATTACAGTATGACCATGTTCAACAAGGGCATTCAGCGACCTGAGCAGCTTATTGATATCATGAAAATGGAGCCCTGTAGTAGGTTCATCAAAAATGAAGATCATGTGACCACTTTTTTCCTGGCTGAGGAAATATGCAAGCTTAACCCTCTGGCTTTCACCTCCCGACAGGGTGCTTGATGATTGTCCCATCTTAATGTATCCCAGCCCCACATCGGCCAGTGGCTTCAGCTTCTCCACGATCCTGTTCTCAGATCTCCCGGGATTGCTGCTGAAGAAATCAATAGCTTCATCGATGGTCATCTCGAGCATATCGAAAATATTCCTGCCGTGGTATCTTACTTCAAGAACATCCTTTTTGAACCTCATACCCTTGCAGGCTTCGCAGGTAAGTTCGACGTCAGCCATAAACTGCATCTCGACTCTTATTATTCCTTCACCCTGGCACTCTTCGCAGCGGCCGCCTTCAATATTAAAAGAAAAATGAGACGCTTTCAGGTTGTTCTGAACAGAGGCCTGCTGTTCAGCGAAGAGCTTGCGAATCTCATCGTAAGCTTTAAGGTATGTTACCGGATTCGAACGGCTCGACTTTCCTATCGGATTCTGATCGACAAGCTCTACACCGGTTATTCCTGCCAGGTCGCCTTTTATCTCCGAGAACTGACCGGGTTTCAGGTTTTCACCGGTAACCTTGTTCGATAGATATTTATATAGTATTTCCGTCACAAGGCTCGATTTACCCGAGCCGCTGACACCTGTTACGGCTGTAATTACATGAAGAGGAAATTTAACATCGATATTCTTGAGGTTGTTTTCCCTTGCACCCCTGACCTCTATAAAGCTGTTCCATTTTCTTCTCGCTCCCGGCACAGGCACTCTTATCCTGCCGCTCAGGTATCCTGCAGTGAGCGATCTGTTCGATTCCGACAGGTCGAGTCCGCCCTGGTACACTATCTCTCCTCCGAGCCTTCCTGCTTCGGGGCCCAGGTCAACGATCTCATCGGCAGCCCTGATGATCTCTTCCTCGTGCTCAACGACAATTACCGTATTGCCCATATCGCGAAGGTCCTTTAAGACCTTGATCAGCAGGTTTGTGTCGCGCGGATGAAGTCCGATGCTGGGTTCGTCGAGGATGTACATGGAGCCTACCAGGTTGCTGCCGAGCGCTGTGGAGAGATTTATTCTCTGCGACTCACCACCTGATAGTGTCGATGAAAGCCTGTCGAGTGTCAGGTAGGGCAGACCTACTTCGGTCAGGAACCTGAGCCTTACCGTGATCTCCTTGAGGAGTCTCTCGGCGATCTTTGCCCCGGAAGCATCAAGAGTGATGCCGGCAAAATAATCGTAAAGCTTTCCCACAGGCATCTTCACAAGCTCCTGGATGGTACTTCCTGCGACCTTCACATAACCGGCTTCTTTTTTTAACCTTGAGCCTTTGCATTCCGGGCAGGTGGTTTTACCCCTGTACCTGCTCAGAAGAACACGATATTGTATCTTGTATTTCTTTTCTTCGAGGTGCTCGAAAAATTTGTTGATACCGTAAAAGTACCTGTTACCGTTCCAGAGAGTCTTCTTCTGCTCATCAGTAAGCTGGAAATAAGGCTTATGGATCGGAAAGTTAAATTTGTCGGCATTCATAATAAGCCTCTCTTTCCATTTTTTCATCGTCTCGCCTTTCCAGCAGACTATTGCATCGTCAAACACCGAAAGATTCTGGTTCGGAATGACAAGATTCTCGTCGATGCCGATAATTTTCCCGTAACCTTCACATAGCGGACAAGCTCCTATGGGATTGTTGAAGCTGAAAAGGTATTCTGAAGGTTCTTCAAAGAGGATGCCGTCCTCTTCAAATTTATTGGAGAAGCTTTCTCTTCTTACCGTGGTGCCGGTCATGATCACCACCTGGCAGTAACCCTGTCCAGTGAGAAAGGCTGTCTGGGCCGAATCGGCTGCCCTGCTGAAGTTTTCAGCAGTATGGCTCATCACGAGCCTGTCGATAACTATATTAATTTGTGAGCCGGGCTCGTATCCTGAAAGATCCTTTATTTCGTCAAGCCTGATGATTTCCCCTTCCGATTCAATACGGTCAAAACCCTGTTTTCCCAGGAAGGCGAAATAATCTGAGATCTTAAGTTTGTCAGGTATATTGCCCGATGAGGTAATAATAACCTTTGTCCCCTCGGGTAGTGATGCCAGGTAATCGACGATATCGTCGACACTGTGCTTCCTGACCTCCCTGCCGGAAACAGGTGAGAAAGTACGGCCGATCCTGGCATAAAGCAGCCTGATGTAGTCGTATATCTCGGTCGATGTACCTACTGTAGAACGAGGATTTCTTGAATTTACCTTCTGTTCAATGGCGATAGCAGGTGGTATCCCA
>JAKLFN010000287.1 GCA_022711195.1 Bacteroidota bacterium | reverse complement strand
AAGAAATATCGTTCGTCAAGAATATCCTGGAATTCTTTCAGATGCTTCGAGACAAGTATCTTCCTGTTCCCTGTAAGATAAAACCAGGAATAACTCCTGTCGGCTTCAATCTGGAGGATCTCTTTAGGATTCAGATATTCCATCCCGTCAGCTGTCGGTATTGCCAGTCGTGAAGGCGAACCTGTCCTCAGATTCTCCATAAGGGCTTTCAGATTATCATTACTCTGAGTCCTGCTTCCTGAACGCTTATCTACTACCTTTCTCACCGATTCAATGAATTCCTTAATATTGATCGGTTTAAGGATATAATCGACAGCGCTGAACTTAATTGCTTTAATAGCATAGTGATTGAAAGCCGTTATAAAAACCACGTCGAAATCCTTTTCGGGAAAATTAGCAAGCAGGTCAAAACCTGTACCATTCGGCATTTCGACATCCAGGAAAACAAGATCGGGTTTCTTTTCATTAATGATCCTTATACCATCAGGCACATCATTGGCCCTGCCTGAAACTTCCAGTTCAGGACAATACTCTCCGATGAGTGATGATATAAAATCGACAGCATTAGGTTCATCATCAACGATTACCGTCTTTAATTTCTTGATCATGATATGACAGGTATATGTATCTCGACACGGGTACCCTCAGGTTCTCCCTGTTCATTCTTAAGATCTGTATAAACAGTATTAAGGCTTGTCCCGTATAATGAATTTACCAGGTCGAGCCTTGATGAGACTATACGTGTACCGAGTGAGTTATGATTCGGATCTTTCATTTTCCTTCTTTCCTGGGCAGCCTGCCGGCCAATGCCATTATCCTCAATTGTACAAACAATATGATCTTCATTAAGCTTCATACCGATCTTCACTACCCCATTTTCATCTTTCGGCATCAGGCCGTGGCAGATCGAATTCTCCACATAAGGCTGGATCAGCATTGTCGGTACTTTATATAACAGCGGATCTATTTCTTCATCAACATATATTTCGTAATTGAACTTGTCTTTGAATCTAAGGCGTTCCAAATCCAGGTAAAGTGTCAGTGCATCCAGTTCATCCCTGAGCGGTATTGATGTTTTGGTTGAATTATCCAGAATTTTCCGCATCAGGCTTGAAAATTTCGTAAGATATGTATTTGTGGCCAGCTTGTCGTTCTGGTACATATAATACTGGATCGAATTGAGCGTGTTGAAAATGAAATGAGGATTCATCTGCTGTCTCAGATTTGCCTGTGTAAGTTCGGATATTTTATGATTCATCTCACTAATTCTGTGCCTGTCCTTTAATTTCGAACCCCTGAAAAGAAGAAGACCGATAGTCACCGTAAGCAAAATTAATCCTCCAAAACCAATATTCAGGATACGGTTATTCTTAAGTCTCAGTGAAAGCAGGGCAAGCTCTTTATTATGGGTATCCACCTCATACTTGATCCTCGCTTCAGTTATTCCTTTTGCTGTTTCAGATTTGATCCAGTCGTCACTGTATTTCTTGTATAGCACATAATTTATGTAGGCATTGGAAGTATCTCCCTGGCTCAGGTACATATTGCTCATATCCATATATATCCACTGCAGGTTATACCAGTCGTTTACCTTTATCGCCTGTTCGATGGCCTTCCCGTAATAACTGATCGCACTATTGTAATTACCCAGATCGCGGTTTATTGTCCCCAGATTTCCCAGGGAATTGGCTGATGAAGAGTATTGTTTTGAAGGCAGGCTGTAGCTAAGGGATTTATTATAATAATATATGGAAGAATCAAACATTCTGTCGAGATAAAAGTTCCATCCCAGTTGTGCGGATGAGAATGCCGTGAAAATACTGTCTTTTCTTTCAAGAGACATATTCAGGCATTTCTTGAGCAGTGAATCGGCTTTCCTGGAATCCCTCATTTTTTCCAGAAATAAACTTCCATTACTGCACCAGGCATCCATAGCAAGCCTTAATGAATTTTCATTTAATGCAGCTTCTGCCTGTAACTCGTAATATTTACTTTCACCTTTTAAATCACCCACTGTTTTCATTACCTTCGCCTGTCCATAATAGCAGGAAGGAATAATTCCTTTCAGTTTCTTTTCTTCTGACAGACTGATACATTTTGTAAAAGCATCCATACTTTCCGAAAATGACCCGGTCCGGTGATAATATTTTCCCAGGAATATGAGACCTTTGGCCTGAGACATATAATCTTTTATATTCTGCGCCTTTTCAATGCATTTTGCAGCCTCCTGCTCGGAAGTATTAAAATCGCTGCGGACAAAATAAAACTCGGCTTTAAGAAGATGCAGAAGAGGTGGAAAATCAATTTTATTCTTTTCACATAATAGTGTTGCAGAGTCGATAAATAATTCTGTTTTTTCTGCTGTCAGGGCACCTTTGGAAGACTCTTTTATCGACAGAAAACCCTTCTTTATCAGGCTGTTGATCTTCGAGGTATCTTCAGCAGATACCGGATTTTTGATAATTGTCTGCACTCCGGTCGTGGAAAATACCGGAGAGTAAGCCGGCAATGCTCCTGCTGCAATGCCTATAATAAATATTACCCGGGTTATCGCTTTCATATTCAAACCTTAGTTAATAATCACTCTACAAAATCCCAAAACAACAACTTCCTTATTGAAATTCTTTACTGAATCCGATCAGATCCAATTAACCATATTAAATATACACAGCGATATCATGAATTTTCCTTTTCACTTTACAAAATGCAGAAATGAGTTTACAAACTGCAATTCAGAGATTCTGTTCTGTAACTTTAACTTTGTGCTCCTTAGTGTCTTTGTGCCTTAGTGGCATGTTTTTTTCTGCCACACTAAGGCACTAAGTTCCACTAAGGCTTATTCAGCCAAACTGTTACAGTAATTAACCAGTTTAATAACATGCTCTTTCCTGTCGATTTTGATACGGTTTTTCCTGATAAAGTCCTTTAAAAGGTCTGATTTGTCCTGATAAAGGCTGAG
>JAKLFN010000286.1 GCA_022711195.1 Bacteroidota bacterium | reverse complement strand
CATTGTTAAACGGGGTAACCATTACGCCTTCAGCGAACCAACCCAGGTCACCTCCCAGCATGGCAGAACCCTGATCCTCAGAATTGTCTTTAGCAACAGTCTCGAAAGATGCACCTGCTTTAATAACCAATAAAAGACTGTCGGCAAGTTTCTTCGACTGATCCATAGTTCTCATCTGTCCTGCAGTGATCAGGATATGCCTTACATGTACAGAATCGGGCCTATCGGCAGCATCAATAAGACGGGCTATTTTAAAAATGCCTTCATCATTATACGGACCAAGGAGGGCGTTTTTATCCTCTTTTTTTGCAAAATCCTTAAGGTTCTCAGGCACTTCACTTAACGGCAGATAGGCTCCCGTATAACGTGTGTCGCCGTTGAGATTGATATATTGCCCGGGATCGGCAGATGCCATAAATTCATCCCTGGCTTTTTCCATCCATTTCTGTGTTTCAAGGATATCTTCTTCGGATGGGGTAATGTCGAAAGTAACGTATTCAATATCCCTCAGGGCTGTTCTTTTATAGTCGTTCCTGTGTTCCTGGTAGTATTTCTCGATCTCACCGGAAGTGATCGTGACAGAGCTATCGGCCACAGCTGTATAATTTTTCAGTATGAAGCTGAAGTCAACAGTTGCCTTGTTAAGTATATTATCATATTCGGCTTGCTTTTTTGTGGCATACATCCCTTTTGAGACAAGGGTGTTGTACTTTGAATTCATTCGCTCAGTAATAATCTCATTCTCAAAGAAGAGCCAGTATTTCTTTGCGTTCTCATCAACTTCAACCTGGTTCAGGAAGTTCACAAGCATCGGCCTGTTGAACTGCCCTGTCGTCTGATCGGTAAAGAGCTGCATAACAATAGGATGAGGATTATCGCTCAGTACCATTTCGTCGACCTCCTCGGTACTTACACCCACACCAAGCTTTTCATAGCTATTGTCCTGCACCTTTTCCCTTATTATCTGCTGCCAAACCTGTTCTCTTATCTGTTCAACAGTGGACTCATCGAGATTTTGCTGACCGGATAGCTTGTAGATTTCTGCGATATTCTGAATCCTAGTTTCATATTCCTGGTACGAAACATAATCGCCTGCTATCTTTCCAAGCTCATAATATTCTTTTTCTTTCTGCCTCTGTCTTCTTCCATTCCCTACCAGGTCGCTTACCACGAAAAGTATCAGTGAAAAACCAATGATTACAGAAATTACGACACCTGCTCTCTCCCTTAAAAACTGAATTGCTGACATTAATATCCTGTTTAGTTGTTAAAATATTCCTGCTTTTTTGAATCAGGCCACAAATATAACAATTTTCCATAATAAAAAGGTGTAAAACAGGAGCCCCTGCGTGAACGGCAGCCGTATCCGGAATATTCACCTGAAGCAATCAGATGAAGGGAAATTATTAAAAAATACTGGAGGAGGGTATATAAAATAGGGGGTAGACAGAAAATAAATATGAAAAAAATAAAAAAACCATGTAAAAATAGGGGGTGTATTTAAAAATAGTATACATTTGACAAAAAAACAGATAAAAAATGGCAGAATTAAGATTCAGTGCACTGAAAGAGGTTTTTAAAAGAGAGCCTCTTCTGACCGTTCCTCCCTCAAAGGATGTGTCGAAATACTTCAATTCTAATGTGTTTGACCTTCATAAAATGGAGCATTACCTTTCAAAAGACGCTTTCAGGCTGGTTAAAAAGGCAATTACTGAAGGTAAGTCATTAACAAGGCAGGAAGCCGACCAGGTTGCCATTGGACTTAAAGCCTGGGCAATAGAGAAAGGTGCCACACATTTCTCACACTGGTTCCACCCTCTTACCGACGGAACTGCAGAAAAGCATGACGGGTTTGTGGAGATGGGCGATAACGGACATATGGTTGAGAACTTCTCCGGCGCAGTGCTGGTTCAGTCGGAACCCGACGCATCAAGCTTTCCAAGCGGAGGAATAAGAAATACATTTGAAGCAAGAGGATATACTGCATGGGACGTCTCTTCACCGGTATTTATTGTAGGTACAACACTCTGTATTCCAACGATCTTCGTATCATATACAGGTGAAGCCCTCGACTATAAGGCTCCATTGCTGAAGGCTCTTTCGGAACTCGACAAGGCGGCAGTGGAAGTATGCCAGTATTTCGACAAGGATGTGACCAAAGTGATAGGTACCCTCGGCATCGAACAGGAATATTTCCTGGTCGATGAGGCTTTATATTATGCACGCCCCGACCTCATGCTGGCCGACAGGACACTTATGGGCCATCAGTCTTCAAAGGATCAGCAGCTTTCCGATCACTATTTCGGATCTATTCCCGAAAGAGTAATGTGTTTCATTCAGGATTTTGAGTGTGAAGCATATAAGCTTGGAATACCCGTTAAGACACGTCATAATGAGGTGGCTCCCAATCAGTTTGAATGTGCTCCCATACATGAAGAGGTGAACCTCGCTGTTGATCATAACCAGCTTCTGATGGATATAATGAGAAGAATCGCCCGTAAGCATAAGTTCAGGGTGCTCTTCCATGAAAAACCCTTTGCAGGAATTAACGGATCAGGAAAGCATAATAACTGGTCGATGGCAACGAATACTGGTGTAAACCTTCTTTCGCCGGGAAGAAACCCAAAGACAAACCTGCAATTCCTGACATTCCTGGTTAATGTTATAAAGGCAGTTAATGACAGCAACGACCTCATACGTGCATCTGTGATGAATGAGTCGAACTCATACCGGCTCGGCGGACATGAAGCACCTCCGGCAATTATTTCAGTTTTTCTCGGAACATATCTTACTGAGATGCTCGACAGTATTGTCAGCAAAGTGACCGACAGGAAAATGACACCCGCACAAAAAACAGAGCTGAAACTGGGTATCGGTAAAATTCCTGAGATTCTTCTTGACAATACTGACCGGAACAGGACTTCACCCTTTGCCTTCACAGGAAACAGGTTCGAATTCAGGGCAGTA
>JAKLFN010000285.1 GCA_022711195.1 Bacteroidota bacterium | reverse complement strand
ATTGTCCGGATGATAAAGTTATTATGTATCAAATTTAACAAGTTCCATAAGATCCGGAAATTAAAAGCCGGTTTATTGTACTTAAAATATTTCATTGACTTAAAGAATTCAGCTTCTTCCTTTGTGTCCTTAGTGTGTACTTCGTGCTCTCGTGTGGTTAAGGGACAAATTTTACTTAACCACAAGGGCACTAAGGTTATCACAAAGAGCACAAAGGATAACCGAAAGAAGACCTGATTTTTGAATTATTAAAGTTACATTTGATATAGAATGAAAAGAAGATAGAGACAAGCGGATTAAAAAGATTATACTTATGAATGAAGTCGGTTTGACAATTCTTGGCGGACTTTGTATCCTTTCTGGTTCATGTACAGGTCACAGTGAGAAAAATGATGTTCATAAGCAGATGAATATTGTTTTCCTGCTTGCAGATGACCTGAGATGGAACTCTCTCAATTGCATGGGTAATCAGATACTTCACACGGAAAATATTGATGAACTTGCAAGGAATGGGGTCAGATTCACACATGCCTGCGTAACAACATCAATAAGCATGGTAAGCAGAGCGTCAATCCTGACGGGGCAATATATGAGCCGTCATAAGATCAGGGAATTCGGCAAGTCGTTAAGTGAGCAGGCTTTTGTTGAAACTTACCCTGCTATCCTGAGGCGGGCCGGTTACTGGACAGGCTTTGTCGGGAAATATGGTGTTGGTCAGATAAGGGAAAGTGATTTTGATTTTGCCCGGGAGTATGAGAGGGTCCACTGGTTCCCTCTTGAGAATGGCGATTCGATCCATGTTACAGAAAGAAATGCTCTGGATGCACTGGAATTCCTTGGAGAAAGGCCAAAGGATAAGCCTTTTCTTCTTTCGGTAAGTTTTTTTGCCACCCATGCCCAGGATAACCATCCCGATCAGTACCGCTACCAGCCGGAGAGTGAGAAATTCTATCGGGATGATGTGATCCCTGTTCCCGAAACAGCCTCTGATGAATATTTCAGGAGATTGCCTCCGTTCATTGCCAATGAGGCTAATGAGGGAAGGATAAGGTGGCACTGGAGGTTTGATACTCCTGAGAAATATCAGAAGTATATGAAGGCATATTACAGGATGCTTACAGAGGTAGACATGGCTGTCGGCAGAATAGTAACGGAACTGAAAGATCAGGGAGTTTATGAAAATACATTGATAATCTTTATGGGTGATAACGGGTATTTCCATGGTGAGCACGGTCTCGCGGATAAATGGTATCCTTATGAAGAGTCTTTAAGGGTTCCCTTTATAGTTTATGATCCAAGACTGGAAGACAGCAAAAGGAATAAAACCATTGATGAATTTGTGCTGAACATCGACATAGCTCCGGCTGTTATTTCTGCTGCGCGGCTGGAAATACCTGATGGAATGCAGGGAGAAGACTTTTCCGGCCTGTATCTGTCAGGGAAACCTTTAAGATGGCGTAAAGACTTCTATTATGAACATCCGTTTGTTACAAGCGAAAAAAGGATCCCCTCATCTGAAGCGCTGGTGACACACACCTCTAAATATATTTTCTGGCCTCATTATCAGTATGAGGAGTATTTTGATCTGAAAAAGGATCCCATGGAGAAAAATAATCTGATAAATCAACGAGGAAGCGAGGGAAAAATCAGTGAAATGAAATCCCGTTTTTTGGAACTTAAATCCCTGGTAAAATGATCTGAAGAAAAATATTGAAAAGTTTATCAAAAAGTGAAGTCCTGATAATATTATGTACAGGAGGGTACCCTATTCGAACCGGAACCCGCCAAGAAAACTAACAAAACCAAAAGGAAGGGACAAGACAATGAAAAAAAAATTAACTCTTGCTTTGATGGGATTCATGATGGCTGTTCTTGCCGATGCACAGACAACCACAACAATTTTTTCAGACAATTTTGATGGTATAATAGCCAGGAGTGATCTCTGGCACATTCCAACGTGGGTACCTTCTGAAGGCGGAACTTTTCTTGGCAGGACACAATTCCGGTGTATTCCGGCGAGCCTGCCTTCGGTCAATAACGGGGAGGTTATGATCAATTTAGATACTTACAATCCTACAGGAAACCCGCCCGGATCATACTTTTATGGGACCGACTTAATAACGAACAGAAATTTTTCAATGGGAGAGGGGCTGATTTTCACTATCAGGGCCAGGCTGAAATCTTCCACACCACGTGGTCTTGTAGGAGGGATATTTCTTTACGAACTTTCCGGTTCCGGTACTAATCATGATGAAATAGATTTTGAGCTGGTATCAAACATACCTTCAGAAGTCCAGACTAATATTTATAATAATGAACCACCGGGAGCAGGGCATCCCGTTTTTCATCCCATAACAGGTTCTGTTACTGATTATCATACCTATGTTATCAAATGGTTAGCCGGCGAGATAACCTGGCAGGTTGACGGAGTCACTGTGAGAACGTCAAGAAATCTGGTTCCTGACCGTCCCATGCACTTTCATCTTAACATCTGGGCACCGGCCAAAGAATGGTCAGAAGCTTATGATGCCGGCCTTCAGTGGGTTAGTAACCCGGCAATGAATCAGACATATTCAATGATAATTGACTAT
This sequence comes from Bacteroidota bacterium, assembly GCA_022711195.1. The sequence continues at coordinate 388 of JAKLFN010000285.1, read as the reverse complement.
GTAAAAATCGATTCTATAACCTTAAAAAATCCGATAGTTGATATTGATCGTGAAGATCAGAAAACATTTTTTTATCCTAATCCGGCTAAGGATTTGGGCATCCCCTCCATCACTACTTGAAGCAGTAGTAATGAAGCCAGAGATTAAATCCTAAATAGCTCAACGATTTATACGGGGGATGTCGTTTTTTTGTACTGTTGTTAGCAGTTAACATCTGGATTTTAAGACAATCTCCTCTTCCGGGAATAAATAATGCCGCAATATTATTTACAGAACAACATATCAGATAATTCCACGGCCATTTCATATCCTGATCTTGCAGCTTTTCTGAGATCAGTGCAGCCTTCTTCTTTCCTTCCCATATCAATTTTAACAAGACCCCTCCAAT
>JAKLFN010000284.1 GCA_022711195.1 Bacteroidota bacterium | reverse complement strand
TGACTCCACCTGGGGATGGGGTAAAACAATTGATTTTCAAGCGTCATGCGATTCATTATTAAACATTCCTGATACTCATAAAAAATTATAATTATCTTTGCACTCCTATAAAATGAAGCTTATAATGATAAAGATAACATTTCCTGACGGAACTCAAAAAGATTTCAAAAAAGGAATTACCAGTCTTGAAATAGCAGAACAGATTAGTCCCCGCCTGGCTAAGGAAGTATATTCTGCATCAGTGAACGGCGAACTGCGCGACCTTACAAGACCTGTTGAAACAGATTCAACTATCAGGCTTCATAAATGGGACGACCAGGAAGGAAAACATGCTTTCTGGCACTCTTCATCGCACCTGATGGCCGAAGCGCTTGAGGATCTCTATCCGGGAATAAAATTCGGAATAGGCCCAGCCGTTGAAAATGGTTTTTATTATGATGTCGACCCCGGAAACGGCAAAGTGATAACTGAAAATGACCTGGCCGCAATAGAGAACAGAATGAAAGAGCTTGCAGCCACAAACCATCCTTTCACCAGGGTCAATGTGAGCAAGAAAGAAGCGATGGAACTCTTCACAGCCAAGGGTGATGAATATAAAACTGAACTTATTAGCGAGCTTGAAGACGGTACGATAACCCTGTATAAGAGCGGTAAATTCACCGACCTCTGCCGGGGCCCTCACCTGCCCTCAACAGAACCCATAAAGGCAATAAAGATTACAAGTCTGGCCGGCGCTTACTGGCGTGGAAATGAAAAACGCAAGATGCTCACACGTATCTATGGCATTACCTTCCCCAAGCAGAAGATGCTCGACGAATATATTCTCCTCCTCGAAGAAGCAAAGAAACGCGACCACAGGCGCATAGGCAGAGAACTGGAGCTCTTCACATTTGCCCCTAAAGTAGGCATGGGGCTTCCTCTCTGGCTGCCCAGGGGTGCTGAAGTACGGCAGAACCTCATAAATTTCCTGACAGGCGTCCTGAAAAGAAGAGGTTACAAGATCGTTGCGACACCTCATATCGGAGATGTAAGCCTCTATAAGACCTCGGGCCATTATGAGAAATATGGCGCCGACTCGTTCAGGCCTATCTCAACACCACAGGAGGGTGAGTTCTTTATGCTAAAACCCATGAACTGCCCCCATCATTGTGAAATATATAACGCTACCCCGCATTCATATAAAGAGCTTCCCTTCAGAATGGCTGAATTCGGAACCGTTTACCGTTATGAACAGAGCGGCGAACTTCATGGCCTCACCAGGGTACGAAGCTTCACACAGGACGATGCACATCATTTCTGCAGGCCTGATCAGCTTCTCGATGAGTTCAAGAGCATCATCGACCTGGTGCTTTATGTATTCAAGGTACTCAACTTCAATGACTTCTCAGCACAGATATCTCTGAGAGATCCTGAGAACAGGCAGAAATATATCGGTACCGACGAGAACTGGGAAAAAGCTGAAAAAGCTATCATTGAAGCTGCTGCAGCCAAAAACCTCGAGACTACCATTGTAAAGGGAGAAGCCGCATTTTACGGTCCCAAGCTCGACTTTATGGTCAAGGATGCCATTGGCCGTAAATGGCAGCTGGGGACTATCCAGGTCGACTATAACATGCCGGAACGCTTCGACCTGACATATAATGGCAGCGACAACCAGAAACACAGGCCTATAATGATTCACAGGGCAATCTTCGGATCGATGGAGCGTTTTGTGGCTGTTCTTATTGAAAACAGTGCAGGCAGATTTCCTCTGTGGCTCGCACCCGATAAGGCTGTAATATTACCCATCAGCGACAAATACAACGATTATGCGGCAAATGTTTTGGAAATCCTAAATAATTCCGATATTTGCACACTGATTGACGACCGGAATGAAAAGATCGGTAAGAAGATCAGGGATAATGAATTAAAGCGCATACCATACCTTCTGGTGATAGGAGAAAAAGAAGCAGGAAGCGGTACAGTTTCTGTCCGCAGGCAGGGTGAAGGAGATATGGGGGTGATGAAAATTGAAGAGTTTATAGACTTTATCAGGGCAGAAATAAAGAAAGAACTTGCAGTTTAACTGCAAATAAATAACAGAGTATTAACAAAAATAAGGAGGAAAGAGTTATAACCGGACCAGTCAGACGAAGCCCCGGAAGGATTACCCAGCCGGCTCACAAAATAAACAACAGGATCACCGCCAGGGTGGTCAGAGTTGTAGGTGATGAAATAAAAGCAGAAGTCATGAGTATCCAGGATGCCCTTAAACTGGCAGACAAACTGGAACTCGATTTAGTTGAAATTTCCCCGAACGCAGATCCCCCTGTTTGCAAGATCGTTGATTATCAGAAGTTTCTTTATCAGCAGAAAAAGAAACAGAAAGAGATCAAGTCGAAAGCAACAAAGATCGTGGTTAAGGAGATCAGATTTGGACCGAACACCGATGATCACGATTACAATTTCAAGCTTAAGCACGCCATCAAATTCCTTGAGGAGGGTGCAAAGGTAAGAGCATATGTGTTCTTCAAAGGGAGGTCAATATTGTTCAAGGACAAGGGAGAAGTACTCCTCCTGCGTTTTGCAAATGACCTCGAAGAATACGGAAAAGTCGACCAGCTGCCCAGGCTCGAAGGTAAAAGGATGATAATAGCTTTCTCATCAAAAAAGAAAAAGTAGTTTTAATAAATATATAGTTCAGAAATGCCAAAAATGAAGACGAATTCCGGTGCAAAGAAAAGATTCACGCTTACCGGAACAGGGAAGATCAAGCGCAAACATGCTTTCAAGAGACACATCCTGACAAAAAAAGAGACCAAAAGAAAAAGAAATCTCTCTTATTACGGACAGGTTGACAAAGCTGACGAGAAAAACGTTAAGCTTCTTCTTGCCAGCAAGTAATAAAAGCGCTTAGAAGAAAATCAAGTATTAACCGGATGTACAGCAGATAAGTTTTACGCATGGCGTGAACGCTGACATTCAAAAAAAATGAGTTATGCCAAG
>JAKLFN010000283.1 GCA_022711195.1 Bacteroidota bacterium | reverse complement strand
GCAGATGCCTGATCTCCTGATCGTCCTCCGACGGCCCTTTTGAACCCGACATGCATCAAAGCATTAAGAAATGTTCCATTAGTTAAAATTGTTGCCTTCGACCAGAACCTGTTACCAAAAATTGTTTCTACGCCAACAACCTTATCCTTATCAACCAGTATCCCTGTAACCTCTTCCTGCCATATATGAAGATGGCCGGTATTCTCCAGCTCCTTTCTCCATTCAAATGAAAATTTCTGTCTGTCGCATTGTGCCCGCGGACTCCACATTGCAGGACCCTTGGATCTGTTCAGCATCCTGAACTGTATCATTGTCCTGTCGGTGATTATGCCCGACAACCCTCCCAGTGCGTCTATTTCCCTGATTATCTGTCCTTTAGCAATGCCTCCCATGGCGGGATTGCATGACATCTGTGCAAGTTTGTCATATCCATTGTAATCAGGATGGTCTCCGCTCCCATCTTTGCCGCAGCATGTGCTGCCTCACAACCGGCATGACCTCCTCCTACAACAAGTATATCATAATTAAAGTCCATTTTTCGCTCTGTTTATTTCTTTAAGCCATAGATTCTCCAGTCGTGTCATCTCTTTTTTCCTTTTAACAGAATCATCGTTATAACCGCATGCATGTAATGTTCCATGGATAATTACCCTGGCAACTTCTTCTGTTAAACTAACTTTATAGTTATTTGCGTTCTCCCTGACAGTATCTATGCTAATATATATCTCTCCGTTAATAACATTCCCGTCATGTTCACTGAATGATATAACATCTGTAAAATAATTGTGTTTCAGAAATTCCCTGTTAATTTCAAGGATCCGCCTGTTGCCGGTGATAATAAAAAAAAGATCACCGGGAATTTTCTTTTCCTTAAAGATGATCTTCTTAATAATGTCTTTTATTATCTTCCCTGACCTGAGCCTGAATTTTACACCATCGTAAAAAAATCGGATTTTCAAGTTTTAATATTTTTAAAAGTCATTATTACGCAATTACCCTTTTTGTTAAATTCTATTTCGTCGGCAAGCTTCTTCATCAGAAAGACTCCTCGTCCGCTTGTTTTCAGAATATTCTCCGGTTGTGTAGGGTCCGGCACATCGATATGCTTGAATCCGGCTCCTTCATCCTGCACTACTACTGTAAGCGACCCGTTTGTCATTTTAAGTTCTATTTCAACAAATTTCGTCTGATCCGATTTATTTCCATGGATAATGGCATTGTTAACCGCCTCCATTACAGAGACAAGTATCTTGCCATAATTTTCCCTGCTGATTAAGGTATCTTTTGTAAAAGTATCTATTGCTTTTTCAACAACCGCCAGATTTGTAAGGCGTGATTCTATTCTTATCCTGGTGTCCATTTTTTTCTAAACAAGCTCTTTATACTTGTTTATAAAGCTTTTTGTTTCAATAACTGTTAAATTTTTGCAAGCCACAGCTCCGGATCCAGATATTTTCCTTCAAATATCATAAATTTCAGAACACATAGATTTCCATTGCTTTTGTCAGGAAAGACTTCGCCAATAATTTGCTTAGTATCTACTATTTCCCCCTTTTTTACTTTAACATTTACAAGGTTATTATATACCGACAAGTACTTCCCGTGTTTCACAATAACAGTCATATTTGATCCTGGAATGGCGGCTATTGCTGAAATCTCACCCTTAAATACACTTCGTGCCATTACGCTTCCGGTGCTGCTTATTTCAATTCCTATATTTTCTTCAGTGAGATATTTCAGTACAGGATGCTGATGTTTTCCGAACTTTGCAGTAATTGTTCCTCGTTCAACAGGCCATGGGAGCCGGCCTCTGTTTTCAAGGAAATTATCGCCTATAAGCTTTTGTTCAGGTGTAAGTGTGCTTACAGAGCTCTTCTTTCTTTCTTCTTCAATTATTCGCGCCAGTGCCTTCTCCAGGTTCCTTGCGACTCTCTTTTTTTCTTCCAGTTCTTTCTGCAACTGCTTTTCCTTTGCAGTCAGCGACCTTACCAGTCTTTGTTTTCGGTCCTGCTCATTCTTTAACAGGCTCTTTTGAATTATTTCCCGGTGCTGAAGGTCCGACAGCCGTCCAAGGTCTTCCTCCAGTCTAATCTTTGAGCTCTCAATTTCTTCTATCAGCTCAGAAATAATCTCTGCTTCATTTCTCCGGATTTTTGAAACCTGTTGCAAATATTTTACCCTTTTATATCCCTGGTTAAAGTCTTTAGCCGATAATATGTAAACTATTTCCGGATTCCCTTTTTTTGATTTATAGGAATTAATTATTGCATTTGTATATTCCTTCCTCAGCAAAACGAGATCTTCCTCCATTATTTCAAGAGCAAGCCGGTTAAGTTCTATCCTGGTGTTCAGCAGATCAATTTCACTGCCCATTCCTTTGATTACCGATTCTCTCAGGTTTATTTTATTTCCGAGGATCTTAAGTTCATTTATACCTGTGCTTTTTTGTTTTGCAGTGCTTGAAATCATTTTATCGACATAGGCGATCTCTTCCATATTTTTACGCCGTTGTTCCTCGATCTCAGCCCTTGTCTGACCCGCTACAGGATAAACCGTTACATAAATTAGCAGGAAAAGCAATAAGGATCTATTCATTTCAGCAAAACTTTTTCGTAACCGGCACCAGGATTAAACACGAGAGTATCACTAAAATCAAAGTTTATTTTATTCATTTTGATATCTATCTCAGAGCCATTGCTATCGATAATTTCAATCTTTTCAGGGTATACTGTTTCACTGGCTCTGGTAAAGTCTTCGAATTTAACCGTAAATAACCTGCTTCCGTCCGGTTCCAGAACATCAGTATTTAAAATTTTTCCAGTTCTGCAATCGACCTGGTTCCTGATAATTCTTCCATTCTCCCTGTTCAGCAGAATTTCCCTGTTAACATTGCAATCTATCCGGGTATTTAGTGTGTTTTCGCTCGCAACGAAATCGCCTAACACTAGTGGCAGCAATTCAGACGATAAACCATATTTTGTTTTCAT
>JAKLFN010000282.1 GCA_022711195.1 Bacteroidota bacterium | reverse complement strand
AGTTCCTTTCGTACCTTTGCATAAAACATATCTGATGAAAGGTTTATCATTTCTGATCATTCTCTTATTTCCGTTAGCACTTTCCGGACAGGACAGGATCACAGGCAGGGATTTTGCCACAAGATCTGAAGTCATTGCAAAGAACGGGATGGCAGCGACAAGTCATCCGCTGGCAACGCAGGCAGCTCTCGACATATTGAAGAAAGGTGGTAATGCCGTTGATGCTGCCATTGCAGCAAATGCAGTTCTGGGAGTCGTGGAACCAACGGGAGCCGGTATTGGAGGAGATCTGTTCGCACTTATCTGGAGTTCACAGAAAAACAAGTTGTACGGGTTGAACGGAAGTGGTAAATCGCCCCGTACACTAAAACTGGAATATTTCAAGGAGAACGATTACGAATTCATTCCTTCCTTCGGACCGCTGCCGGTATCGGTGCCTGGATGTGTTGACGGATGGTTCGAAATGCACGACTTGTTCGGACGTCTTCCAATGAAAGATATCCTCCAGCCTGCAATTAATTATGCCAGGGAAGGATTTCCTGTGACAGAAGTGGTCGCTTATTACCTTTCTCTCAACATGGAGAGGTTAAAGGAATACCCCAATATAAAAGAGGTATATATGCCTACAGGAAGAGCTCCTCTTAAGGGAGAAGTCTTCAGGAATCCCCTTCTGGCAGCCACGCTCGAGAAGATAGTCAAAGGTGGAAGAAATGAGTTTTACAGGGGAAGCATAGCAAGAACCATTGATGCTTTTATGAAAAAGCAGGGAGGGTTCCTTTCCTACGATGACCTTGCGCGTCACCATTCGGAATGGGTGGAACCGGTCAGCGTCACATACAGGGGCTATGAGGTTTGGGAGCTGCCTCCCAACGGACAGGGGATTGCAGCACTCCAGATACTGAACATACTTGAAGGTTTCGACATTGCCTCAATGGGATACGGATCGGCCCGGTATATTCATGCTTTTACAGAAGCCAAGAAGCTTGCATTTGAAGACAGGGCAAAGTACTATGCCGATCCTCTCTTCACTAAAATACCTGTGCCACAGCTTCTTTCGAAGAAATATGCAGCTGAAAGGCGTAAGCTCATTGATCCCGATAAAGCTGCCAAACTGTATGATGCCGGCCGTTTTGAAGCAGGAAATACTGTTTACCTTACTGTTGCCGATAAGTACGGGAACATGGTTTCTCTCATCCAGAGCAACTACCGGGGCATGGGATCAGGAATGTGTCCAACCGGACTGGGTTTTGTATTGCAGGACAGGGGTGAGATGTTCAGCCTCGATCCCGGACATGCTAATGTTTATGCACCAGGGAAGAGACCTTTTCATACTATAATCCCGGCATTTATCACCAGGAATAAAAAACCGTTCATAAGCTTTGGCGTTATGGGCGGCGACATGCAGCCTCAGGGGCATGTTCAGATTGTTGTTAACCTTGTGGACTTTGGGATGAATCTGCAGGAAGCAGGTGATGCACCAAGAATTTATCACACAGGATCTTCGGAGCCTACCGGCCAGGATATGACCACCGGAGGAATCCTTCATCTTGAGAGCGGATTCAGGACTGAGGTGATACAGGAACTTATGCGAAAGGGACATATTATCCAGTGGGAACTCGGAGGCTATGGAGGGTACCAGGCTATATTGTGGGACGACAAGAATAAGGTTTTTTACGGTGCCTCAGAGTCAAGGAAAGACGGGCAGGCGGCAGGGTATTAAATGGCGGCGCAGAGGCGCAGAGGCACAATGGGGGAAAGGCTCAGAAAAAGAAATTATTTGATATTCAGAAGATCCATCAGACCATTGATGAATGTAAGAGGATGCATCGGATTCCCTGGTACATAAAGGTCGATCAGGTGTTCGTCAATGAACTTTCTGTTTAAAGCCTTGGAACCTGCAAAGATCCCACCGCTTATTGCATCTGTACCTGCGAGGATAATGATCTTAGGTTCAGGAATGGCATCATAGGTAAGGTTCAGCGCTTCCGACATATTTTCTGTCACTGGACCGGTAATCACAATTCCATCAGCATGACGTGGTGAGGCGACAAATTCGATACCAAAGCGGCCCATATCGAAGTTAACATTTCCTGCTGCATTCAGCTCCATCTCACAGCTGTTGTCTCCTCCGGCTGAAACCTGCCTGAGCTTTAATGCTCCACGGAACATACTTCGGACCTCTTTTCTAACAGCCTTCTCATCAATCCTGAGAACAGAGTCCTCGCCTGGCATAATTTTCAGAGCCTCCCTGCTGTTGGAAGCAATCCTGTAATCGTTTGTAAATCTTATTCTGTCCGGAAGCAGTAAAGCACACTCTCCGCAGAAGGCACACCTGCCAAGATCAAGGGCACCGTTTCCGGGATCTATTGCTGCCAGTGGACATATCCCTGATGCTGCAATAATCTCATCATGCGTAATATTGCCGCTGATCACAGGCCTCCCGCAGAACAGATCTGAAACCCGCTGTTTACGCAGGTCTTTTACAAACTGCGTCCCATGACTTCTTATTACTCTCAGCTCCCTTATCATCGCCTTTCTTCCTGGTCTTTTATCTTTTATAAATCATTCCCGCAATATGACAGGTTAAAGCTTTTGTTACATACCGGGAAATCAGAGATCTCCTGGTTCCTGACTGCCAGTGCCAGGGCTGTCCAGTTATGTAAGGAAGGATCCTTTACCTTGTATTTTACTATCCTCCCGCTGGCGTCTGTAAGTGCACAATGGCATATCTCCCCTCTCCATCCTTCGACTAAACTTACTGCCATAAGTTCTGGTCCGTAGTGCAGGCTATAATCCGGTGCCGGAACTGTTTCATTGTTGGTCATCAGGCTCATTATCAGCTCCTCTATTATTTTAAATGAAAGCTCGACCTCCATTTTCCTCAGCATTCCGCGGGCCAGGACATCTCCTCCGTCAAGCAGAGCCGGTGAATAGTTCATATTGCTGTAGGCCAGCGAAGGATGTGACTTTCTTATATCTCTGTGCAGTCCGGAGCT
>JAKLFN010000281.1 GCA_022711195.1 Bacteroidota bacterium | reverse complement strand
CTGCTACCGGGATTCCAAGATCCTTTACCTTCAGGACTGTCTCAAGGAATGTTCCGTCGCCGCCGACGCTCAATACCAGGTCGGGAACGACCTTAAGGTTACTGCCGTCACCGTTGCCGGGCAGATGTTCTATATCAATTTTATGTTTATTCAGTTCATCGACCAGCTTCTGCACTCCGTCCTTTGTACGGGTGCTATTGTCCTTACTGTAAATTGCAACTCTCTTAAGCATATCCTGCTACATATTTAAATATTTCATCAGCAGGTCGAATCTCTCAGAGTAGAACCTGTCAATTGAATCATCACTTGTTACCCAGGTTTTAATATCATAGTTGTATCTTTCAAATGTCCTTATGAGGGCGAGCAGATCGGTAGTATTGACTTTAAGAGTCACCTCAAGCCTGGTAGAATCTTTTGGCGATGTCAGGTACATACTGAGGACCTTAATATTATTGCTCTCCACGATCTGTGCTATCTGGGTCAGTGAATAATCCCTGCCTGTCATTTCAAGAACTACTATTCCTCCCGGTTGGTCCATCGACGAAATGCCTGCAATATGTCTTACAAGATCATTTGTGGTTATGACACCCTTGAAATGCTTATTTGAATCGAGTACCGGCACCAGGGAGAGTTTCAGTCGTGAAGCCAGTCCGATAACCTCGAAGAGATGCTGGTCGCCCGTCACAAATGGCTTGAAGAGTGTCAGTTCATGATTACCTATCGGCTCTTCAGGCTGGTTCATGTCATAAATATCGGTATCGGAGATCAGTCCCAGAAAATCCTGGTTATTCACTATCGGAAGATGAGATATCCTGAAGATCTCCATCCAGTTAAGGGCTGTCTGCCCTGTATCTGAAGTCTTCAGCGAAGGGATTATTTCCGATATCAGATCATTTGCCACCATCTCTGTTATTTTTCAACTAAATTAGTAAAAAAAAGGCAGTTCTGCTACTTTTGCATATAATTACAATACGAATAAAACCTTCAATTATTTTATGACCAGGCTAAGTGTAAATATTAATAAGATTGCAACTTTACGCAATGCGAGAGGCGGCAATATACCAAACGTTCTCAATGCAGCAGTTAACTGTCAGAACTTTGGCGCTGACGGCATAACTGTTCATCCCCGGCCCGATGAAAGGCATATAAGGTATAAGGATGTTTTTGAGATCAGACCTGTGATAAAGACAGAATTTAATATCGAAGGCAATCCTTCCGACAGTTTTATCGACCTCGTTCTGTCGGTAAAACCCGACCAGGTGACCCTTGTTCCCGACAGGCATGATGCCATTACATCGAATGCAGGCTGGGACACGGTCAGGTACAGGTCGTTCCTGACCGATGTTGTAAGTACATTTAAGAAAGCCGGCATCAGAACATCAATCTTCATAGATACCCGGCCCCTGAACATCGAAAATGCCGTGTACACAGGTACCGACAGGGTTGAACTCTATACAGAACCTTATGCCTCAGGGTTTTGTAATAATGCTGTGGAAGCAATTACACCTTTTATTAAAGCTGCAGAGATAGCAAGAGATGCAGGCCTGGGCCTGAATGCAGGACACGACCTTAATCTCGACAACCTCTCCTATTTTCACAAGAATATACCCTGGCTCATGGAGGTCTCCATCGGTCATGCCCTCATTGCAGATGCTCTTTACCTTGGCCTTGAGAATACCATCCAGCTGTATAAAAGGCAATTAGAAGGAAAGTAAGCATGAGACTTTTTTACAGGAAATATGGATCAGGAGTGCCATTAATAATATTGCATGGTCTTTACGGTTCATCCGATAACTGGATAACAATCGCAAAGAGCATCAGCAGCCTCTTCACCGTTTACCTGCCCGACCAGAGAAACCATGGAGAGTCACCGCACTCAGAGCAACACGATTACGAGGCTATGAGCAGCGATCTCTATGAATTCGCCACCGAAAACAACCTTAAGAAGTTCTACCTTGCCGGCCACAGCATGGGCGGTAAAACGGCAATCCGTTTTGCCATGCGCTGGCCCGAAATGATCATGGGGCTTGTAATTGCCGATATCACACCTTTTGGCACCAGTGTACTTAATTCCGGTTCCTATACCGAGCACATGAACATACTCAGCACTATAACAAGAATAGATATCTCGGCTGCAAAGACCAGAAGCGACATCGAGAAGATGCTTGAACCTGATATTCCGTCGGCCAGGACCAGGGCATTGCTTCTAAAAAATGTCCGACGTAATTCAGCAGGTGGTTTTGAATGGAAAATAAATAACAGGGCTCTTTATGACAACCTCGATACTATTACCGGAAATATTGTAACCGGCATTTCCGCCAATGAGCCCGTTACCGGTTTTCCGGTTCTCTTCCTGAAGGGAGAGAATTCCGCATACCTGCCCGATGCTGACATGAAACCGATAAAGCAACTGTTTCCTGCTGCTGAATTCATGGTAATTAAAAATGCAGGTCACTGGCTTCATACAGACAATCCGGAGGCAGTTACCGCTGTGTTGATGAGCCTCCCCGAAAAATAATATTCTTTATGTCCTGACCGGGGCTCCTGGAGTTATATCCCTATACAGAATCAGATTACTGTTACTGACTCGATTCTGTCATCAGGAATTCCAGGCAGGTTCATGAATCTGAGTAATATTCTTGCTATAGCCAGCACGTCTTTTTCACAATAACGGACTATCCGTGGCAGGTCTTTTTCGCCATAATAAATACCTGCCACCATGCTTCCGTCGATATCATCCTTTGGTGTAGGTATACCCAGGGTTGAAGTAAGCAGGTCGAGTGAGGTATAATTTTTAAAATCGCCGAATTTCCACAGCTCCATAGTATCGAGGTGCTTTACCTCCCAGGGTTTTTTACCTGCGTTATCGAGTATTTCAGGTATAACTAAACTGTTGATGATCATCCTCCTGGCTATATAGGGGAAGTCAAACTCACGTCCGTTATGTGCGCATAGCATGGTTTCTTTACGTGTGGTGCAGAATTTCTGGAGCATAA
>JAKLFN010000280.1 GCA_022711195.1 Bacteroidota bacterium | reverse complement strand
GTTGTTGATTTCATTGTAAAAAACAGGACAAGCCCGGAAGAAATCATTCCGGAAGATATTGATGAGGAGGAAGAAGAATCACCGGTCCGGATGCCGGTAACAAAAGGTTCACTGATCCATGACCTCGATGGCGACAACAAACCAAAGCCATCAGATGACAATCATGGGATGGACATCACGAAACCTGAACCCGTCGACATACTGCCCGACGAAGAGGTACATAAGATCATGGAAAACTATGATCCTCGACTTGACCTGTCGCACTATAAATTCCCTCCTGTTTCAATTCTGAGGGATCATAAGATTGAAAGCGCATTTGACAATAATGAAGTTCTCGAGAACAAGGAGAACATCATCAAGACTCTTGGCGATCACAAGATCAATATACGGCAGATATCTGCGACCGTTGGACCCACTGTTACCTTATATGAGATTGTACCTGAACGCGGTGTAAGGCTTGCACGTATCAAATCGCTTGAAGATGATATTGCACTTAACCTTTCAGCACTGGGGATCAGGATCATAGCCCCGATCCCCGGCAGGGGAACAGTAGGCATCGAAGTGCCAAACAAGAAACCTGAGATAGTATCAATGCGGTCGCTGATCACTTCAAAAGCCTTCCTTGAAACAAAATTCGACATTGCACTTGCCCTGGGAAGGACAATTACAAATGATCCGTATATTGTCGATCTCACAAAGATGCCTCACCTGCTGGTAGCCGGTGCTACCGGACAAGGCAAATCGGTGGGTATCAACGCAATAATAACCTCAATTCTATATAAGAAGCATCCCTCGGAGTTAAAATTCGTACTAATCGATCCGAAAAGAGTTGAACTGCCTCTATATACCAAAATAGAGCGCCATTTTCTTGCCAAGCTGCCCGGCGAGGAAGATGCTATAATCACTGATACACAAAAGGTTATAAACACACTGAATTCATTGTGCATAGAAATGGACAACCGCCTGGAACTGCTGAAGGGAGCACAGTCGAGGAACATTAAGGAGTACAATGAAAAATTTGTAGCCCGGAAGCTAAATCCTGAAAAGGGGCATAAGTACCTTCCATATATTGTACTAATCATCGATGAGTTCGCAGATCTTATTATGACTGCCGGCAGGGAGATTGAAGGGCCCATCGGCAGGCTGGCACAACTTGCCAGGGCTATAGGTATACACCTTATTATATCGACACAGCGGCCTTCAGCAAATATCATCACCGGGTTCATCAAGGCTAACTTCCCGACCAGGATTGCGTTCCGCGTCTTTTCGTCAATCGATTCACGCACCATTCTCGACGCAACGGGTGCCGACAGGCTGGTAGGAAGGGGCGACATGCTGGTATCATCAGGAAACGAGCCTGTGAGGGTACAGTGTGCTTTCATTGACACTCCCGAGATTGAAGAGCTGACAGATTTCATCGGTTCACAACAGGGCTATCCCGATGCAATGCACCTTCCGGAATATATCGACGATAACGAAGCAGGAACACCCGATGTTGACCTGAAGAAGCGTGATCCGATGTTTGATGAGGCTGCACGGCTGGTCGTTCAGCATCAGCAGGGTTCCACATCGCTGATACAACGAAAGCTCTCCATAGGCTACAACAGGGCTGGCAGAATAATAGATCAGCTCGAGGCTGCCGGTGTCGTTGGGCCCTTCGAAGGAAGCAAGGCAAGAGATGTTCTTTGTACCGATCTGATAGCTTTGGAACAGATTTTGAAGAGCCTTGAATAAAAGGATACTATGAGGAAATTTTTCACCACGGCGGCACTGTTCACTCTGATCATCATTTCAGCATATCCGCAGAATGATCCGAAAGCAACAGGCATACTTGACAAGTTCTCGGCACAGGCCACATCGGCACCTTCAGTATATATCGACTTCCTGTTTATAAGTCACGACCTTACCAGGAACTCGACGGACTCGGTTGCCGGATCGGTTTCCCTGAGCAAGAATTCGTACCGCCTCGACCTGCCTGATAATATTATATGGTATAACGGAACAACATCATGGAGCTATCTTCCTGCAGAGAAGGAAGTAACAATAACAAAACCCGACAGCAAAGAAAACTCCTTTCAAAGCCGGCCATCAATGATCTTCACAATGTACCGCGACGGTTATAAATGCAGGCTCCTGGAAGAAAAAAGCGATTCATATCTTATTGACCTCTACCCTTCCAATCCTGAAAACGAGATCATCAGGGTCAGGCTGTTAATCTCAAAACCCTCACTCAGCCTTAAGAAGTTTGAATATAAGATGAAGAATGGGATCACCTGGCTGCTGCTGGTAAAAGATTACAATCTTAAGAAAACTCCGGAGCCCGGTTTCTACGAGTTCAATGCATCAAAGTACAAGGGTACTGAGATAGTCGACATGCGCTAATGCCTTTCAGGATAGACAATCCTGTTATGGTATATAGTTGCCAGCCTCCTTTTTAAAACATCCCTGATATCTGACATGTCCTTATAGGTCAGTGGAACATCCGAAAACTGGCCGTCCTGCTCCTGGAGGTACACTATCCGTTCTACAAGGTCGCCGATATTTTCCTCCGAATAATTCTGAAGAGTCCTCGACGAAGCCTCAACCGCATCAGCCATCATCACTACGGCAGTCTCTTTTGAAAATGGTTTTGGGCCATGGTATTTAAAATCTTTCTCCGCCACTTCAATATTCAGGGTCCCCGGATTACGGTCGAGGAATTTTTTGAAGAAGAAATAAGTCATGGTCGTCCCGTGATGCATCTTTATGAAATCAATTATCTGGACAGGTATTTTGTAGTTTTTGGCAAGATTTACCCCATTTCTGACGTGGCTGATGATTATTTTTGCGCTCTCCCTGGGATCGAGGTTTTCGTGAGGGCTGTTTTCGTCGGTCTGGTTTTCAACAAAAAAGCGCGGATTGCCCAGTTTCCCTATATCATGATATAAAGATCCTGCTCTCACGAGAAGGAAATTGGCTCCTATTGCCCTGGCAGCCTCTTCGGCCAGGTTAGCAACCTGCAAAGAGTGCTGAAATGATCCGGGAGCTTCATCGGCCAGTTTCCTCAGCAAAGGGTGATT
>JAKLFN010000028.1 GCA_022711195.1 Bacteroidota bacterium | reverse complement strand
AGACAAAGGGACAGAACTCTGGGCTGTTTATACAAACAAGGGTGAGCTTGTTGAGACCCGGGAGTTGTTGAAAGACACTTCAATACCCAAAGATGTAATGGAAAAGTTCCTTAACAGCCAGTATAAAGACTGGAAAATTACCGGGAACAGGGAAATCATCAAATTTTACCACGACCACAGTCTTGATAAAACAAAGATTGAACAGCATTTCCGCATAAATGTGGAAAAAGACGGTGTTAAGAGAGCAATCTCCTTCAACTGGAAGGGCACCAATTAATTTGTCATAGCAAGTTTATGAGATCAGTTAGCCGTTTTTCAGCTAACTGATTTCTTTTTAATTTTAAACGTGCATATTTACCTCCTGCAGAATCTCAAACAGGTTTCAACAATGATCAGATACCCGAAGAGCCATTTAAGAATAAAAAAAGCAGGGCTTCTTGTTTTTGTTATGTTGATGGCATTCCGGCTGGCAGGACAACCTGTTGTTTTTCAGGTTCTTGAAGAGGGCTCATCCAGGGGAGTGGGATATGTTAATATAGGGATTGTTGGCAAAAACACAGGTACCGTTACAGATGATTCGGGACGCTTCATTCTTGGGTTTGCGGAGCTTGAGGCCGATGATTCATTGCGTTTTTCCATGATCGGTTACGAATCAAAAATTGTAACGGCAAGTACTCTCCTGGAGGATCCTTCCGGAAAAGTATTTCTGAAGCCCAGGATCTATGAACTTCCTGAACTAAGGATCGTTTCACCGAGGGGAAGAGAAATAATACTTGGAACTCCTGTATTGTCCAATGCCCTCCGGTCGGGCTTTTCTGACAATACCCTGGGATCAGAGCTGGGCATAAAGATCAATGTTAAGAAGAAGATCAGGGTAAGAGATATCAGCCTTAATGTCGGTATCTGCACTTATGATTCGGTAACCTACAGGCTGAATGTATACCGGTTGAACGAACAGGAGGAGTGGGAAAACAAACTTATAAAACCGGTATACCTGTCATTTTCAGGAAAAAATATAAAAGAACCGGTGACTCTGGATCTGTCGCAACATTATATCTACCTTGAAGGGCAGACAATCATATCTCTTGAACTTTTCAAGGACCTTGGCGAAGGTAAATTATTATTTCTGACACAATTTTTCACCGGAACAACCTACCACCGTAAATCGAAAGAAGCTATCTGGACCCAGTCGCCGGGGCAGATCGGCATTTACCTTAAGGGGCAGGCTGTAAGGTAAATGTAATCGCTTGCATAAAAAATCCTATTTTTGAGCAAATTCATTTTTATGAAAACAAGAATTTCTGTATCAGCCATTTTGTTTCTGATCTGCGGACAGATGACTCTTTTTTCCCAGGACAAGCTCTTCACAGCAGGTGATTACCTGAACCGCCAGCTTACACCCAAAGGGATAACCGGATTATCGTGGAGGGGCGACATGAATGCATTCACATGGACTGAAAACAACAGCCTTGTTCAAAAAACTGCGGCATCACCCGGAACAGCTGACACTATCCTGAATCTGAAAATCCTCAATTCGAAAATGAGAGAGGTAAAGCAGGAAGAGCTCAGGGCTTTCCCCGCAATAACATGGATGGATGACAACAGGTTTTATTTTCTTACGGAAGAGGCTGTTTTCCTGTATGATTTTTCCAGGTCCGGAATTCAGAAGGTAAACTCGTTTAATAAGGATGGGGAGAACAGGAAGACAGATGAAGAGAAGCTGCACGTGGCTTATACGGTAAAGAATAACCTTTTTGTGGCGATTGACGGGGAAAATATCCCTGTTTCCGCAGAAAAGAATGAAAATATAGTGTATGGACAAACTCCTTCGCGGAATGAATTCGGCATCAATGATGGCTTTTACTGGTCTCCAAACGGTGAGCTTCTCGCATTTTACAGGACAGACCAGACCGAAGTTTCTGATTATCCGCAGGTTGATATAAATGGAAGGATAGCGACCGAAGCCCCGATGAAATATCCGATGGCAGGAATGAAAAGCGAGAAAGTATCCCTGGGGATATTCAATCCGCGCCTTAACGAGATCACATATCTGCAGACCGCGGGTCAGGAGAACCAATATATAACCTCCGTAACCTGGGATCCTTCATGCAAATACATTTATGCCGGGATACTTAACAGGGGGCAAAAACATCTCCTGCTTAATAAATATGACGCAATTACGGGAAGGCTTGTCAAAACATTGTTTGAAGAGAAGAATGACAGGTATGTAGAACCGATGCACGGGCTATACTTCCTGAAGAACGATCCTTCAAAGTTTGTATGGCTTAGCCGGCGCGACGGCTGGAACCATATTTACCTGTATGATACAGAAGGAACATTAATAAAGCAGCTTACAAAAGGAGAGTGGGAGGTGGTTAATCTTATCGGATTTGATGCACAGGCTAATTCGGTATTTTACGAATCGACCGCAGTGAGTCCGCTTGAAATTCACCTTTACAGGACAGAAGTGAAAACCGGAAAGACCGAAAAGATCACTTCGGGCGAAGGAGTGCACTCTCTTCGTAATTCTGCGGACATGAATTATTTCATTGATATTCTGAGCAGCATCCAGATGGCCATGGGTTATTACCTGATAGACCGGAAAGGAGAAAGACTGGCGGTGCTAAAAGAAGATGCAAATCCATATAAAGATTATAAGACTGGAGAAATGGCGATCTTTAAAATCAAGGCCGATGATGGTGTAACTGATCTCTGGTGCCGCCTTATCAAACCTGTTAATTTTGATCCGTCGAAGAAATATCCGGTAATAATTTATGTTTATGGCGGGCCCCATGCACAACTGATAAACAAATCGTGGACAGGCGGAGCAGGGTTTTTCCTCAACTATCTTGCCCAGAAGGGATATGTGGTTTTTTCGGTCGATAACAGAGGTTCTGCAAATCGTGGATTTCAGTTTGAGAGCATTATTCACAGGCAGCTGGGTGAAAAGGAGATGGCTGATCAGATGGCAGGTGTAAAATACCTTAAATCACTCAATTATGTCGATGCTGCGAGGATAGGTGTGAACGGCTGGAGCTATGGCGGTTTTATGACCGTTTCGTTGATGCTTCGCAATCCCGGCGTTTTTAAAGTTGCCGTTGCCGGAGGCCCCGTGATTGACTGGAAATGGTATGAAGTCATGTATGGTGAGAGATACATGGATACACCGATGGAGAATAGTGACGGGTATTCAAGATCATCCCTTTTAAACTATGCCGGCAGCCTCAGCGGTAAGCTTCTTTTAATACATGGTACTGCCGATCCAACGGTTGTATGGCAGAATAGTCTTGCTTTTCTCGACGAATGCATCAGGCAGGGTAAGCAGGTTGATTATTTTGTTTATCCCGGGGCCGGTCATAACATGTCAGGACGGGCGCGGGTACACCTGTTTGAGAAGATGGCCGGATATTATGATGATTTTCTGAAGTGAGATCAGGATCCAGTGTAAACCTTTTCTGAAATCTTTTTCGCAAGCTGAATTATCCTGGGCTTCAGGGATGTGTCTTTCTTTATTACAGATGATCCGGCGATTCCTGCGACAGATCTCAGTAAAATTTCAATATCCTCCGGTTCATTGCCTATTCCTATGCTTATCCTTGTAAGCCCCGGGAATTTAACGCTTCTGAACAGAGTGGCAATAATGTGCTGGAATCGTGACAAACGCGGACCGACTCCTACCAGATTCTTAATGATAAGATGTGCACAATGGCATCCGTAACGAACACCGATGCCTTCTTTTTCAGCCAGTTCTCTGGCTACTATATTGGCAAATTTATCTTTGAGATTGAATACGATGACTCCCCCTTTTTGTGAAAAAGAAGGAGAATCTGTTTTATTTATTCCATAGAGGGTTATTCCGGGGATTTCCCGGAGACCGCTTAGAGCACGGGCAGTAAGATCCGACATCTCATTCCTGATCATGTCCATGCCGATACGTTGCAGCAGCAACAATGTCTTCCCCAGTGCCGCTATTCCGGCCCGGTTTTTTTCTCCCGATGATTTAATTAAAGACATCTCCTGATCATCGAAACAGAGAAATCCCTTTTTGCAAACGAGAACACCTGTTCCGAATGGAGCGTATGCCTTATGTGCTGAAAAGGCCAGGCAGTCTATACCCAGCTTTCCCATTTCGATTTTATGGTGGGCAACCATCTGTGCGGCATCGACAAGGAGGCGGGTATTATATTTATGAACGATTTCGCTTATCTTCTCAAGGTCATTGAATGTTCCCAAAACATTTGATGCGCCGCAAATAGTCACCAGAACAATCTTTTTATCGCCATGAATCTTTTTTTCATTGTAATCACAAAGGAGGGTTTCAAGCATACCCGGATTTATAAATCCTTCTGCGTCCACAGGCAGCCTGATTATTGAAGAATGTTTTATATTCCTCCAGGGAAGATCATTTGAATTATGTTCCGACAAAGAGGTAACGATAACTTTTTCAAAATTTTTGTCAGGCTCAAGAGCCAGGCTCTCAGCGGCTATATTGATTGACTCTGTAGTGTTTGATGTAAAAATAAAATCGTAAGTATCCTGGGGAGCGCCAAGGAAGCCGGAACATATTTTCTTTGTTTCTGTTACAACTTCAAGCTGTATTTTTTCGGGCTGATGTAATACGAGTCGTACAGCATTCCAGACAGGAAGAAAAGAAGGGGTGCTTGCGGCATTGTCGAGATTTATAAAATTCTTTGTACCTGAGGTCACAGGGACAATAATATTCCGGCCTATCATTGTTTTTCTTAAAGCTTCAAGAAGCAATTTCCCCTGTAAATCAGTGAAATCATCATTATAGAGTATTTCTGATATTGTTGCATGATTCCCGGCTGGCGTTTTGAAAATATCCTTTCCGTATTCTGTTATCAGCCGGAGAGCTCTTGCCAGGGTAATCACATTTATTATTGCAGGTGTCCCGGCTTCAAACCTGTCAGGAGCATCTGCCCAGACCACCCAGTCCGGCGCCACCAGAACAGTGGTTCCTCCTCCTTGTTGCCCAGGGACACCTCCCGGAAGAGCACTTTTCTTTACAGCCAGCGCTGTGGTCCCAATAGGCAGACCAATTTCGCTTCCAGATATTTTATGACATTTCCTGCTGCCGGTTTTTCTTTCAATAGCAGAAGCGTTCCTGGAAGAACAAAAAATGACTTCATAACGTTTTTTGTCTAGCCCAAAATATTCAAGAACTATATTCCTGGCTTCTTCGTAGAGAAACGTTGTAATGACTGATTTCTGCCCGCTTCCGCGGTGAACATTTGCATAGGTTTCAAGCGCGGTGAAAATGCTTTTTTCAAGAAGAGGGAAAGCGTCGTTTATTGGCATGTATGATTCTTTGGTTTCATACGCCTAATTTAAACAATCCTTTCCTGTTTCAATTATTTTGCCCTCAGATACTGCAGAGGCCACATGATATCTTCTCCCAGCTCTTTTGCTGCCAGAAGAGGGAAATAAGGATTTCTGAGGATCTCTCTTCCGAAGAGTACAAGATCTGCTTTTCCTTCCTGGAGGATCGTTTCAGCCTGGGCGGCATTAGTAATTAATCCTACGGCTGAGGTGAGTATGCCCGTTTTTTTTATTGCTTCAGAGAACGGAACCTGGTATCCGGGAGCTGCCGGGATAATGGCATTATGAATATTACCTCCCGAAGAACAGTCGATAAGGTCAACGCCTGATTCTTTTAGCACAGCGGCAAGTTTAATGCTTTCTTCAGGAGTCCAGCCACCGGCGGTCCATTCAGTTGAAGATATACGCACAAATAATGGTTTTGGCGCCGGCCAGACACTCCTGACTGCAGTAGCGACTTCAAGGAGTAACCTGATCCTGTTTTCAAACGAGCCCCCATATTCGTCACTCCTGAAATTGCTCAGTGGTGAGAGGAATTCCTGGAGCAGATACCCATGTGCACTGTGAATTTCAATTACATCGATTCCTGCCTCGAGGGCGTGGCGCGCAGCCATACTGAATCGTTCGATAATGGTCTTTAATTCCTGTTTATTGAGCTCCCGGGGTATCCTTTCTCCTTTCATAAATGGAACAGGGGAAGGAGCCAGAGTCTGCCATCCGCCAGCGGACTCATCAAGCTGTTTGCCACCGGCCACGGGCATTGAGCAGGAAGCTTTGCGGCCGGCATGTGCAAGCTGTATGCCCGCAACCGAGCCACGGCTATGGATAAAATCAGTAATTCTTTTAAGCCCCGGAATATGTTCATCTGACCATAATCCCAGGTCGCCGGGAGTTATTCTTCCTTCGGGAGATACAGCTGTCGCTTCCACAATTATCAATCCGGCACCTCCGGCAGCCCTGGTTCCGTAATGTACAATATGCCAGTCGTTTGTAAATCCGTCTTTTGCTGAATACTGGCACATGGGCGACATGGCAATCCTGTTCTTCAGTGTAACATCTCCGATTGTCAGAGGAGAAAACAGTTTTGACATAGAGCGAATATTATCCGGTAAAATACTATTTGAAAATGGCGCTGACCTTGTCGAGGCGATCCATGTCTTCTTCAGAAAGACGGAAGGTCATGGCTCCGGTATTCTCTTTTACGTGAGACTCTTTTGTGGCTCCCGGGATTGCAACCACTGTATTTCCGCTGAAATTTATAAGCCAGTTAAGGGCGATCTGTGAAGTTGAAACATTATACTTTTCAGCAAGCTCTTTGACAAGCTTTATAACCGGCAGGCTCTTTTCCATTCCTTTGCGGCTGAAATTCGGCATGTATTTCCGGTAACCTATATTATTAAGCAATCCGGGATTATCATGGAATTTTCCTGTCAGGAGACCCTGGGCAAGAGGAGAGTAAGCGATAATGGTAATTCCCAGCTCTTTAGCAGCAGACATAACTCCGTTTGATTCTATCTTTCGGTTGAGGAGGCTGTATGGCATCTGGTTTGTTGCCAGGGGTATGTTCTTTTTCCCGAGTGTTTCCCAGGCTTTTCTCATCCTCGACTCCTGGTGGTTGCTTACACCAATGTGTTTTATGAGTTTCTTTTCATAAAGAAGAGCCATTTCTTCCATTTCCTTTGCAGCACCGGAGAAACCTATTGACTGATGAACCTGATGAAGGTCAATGGGGAAAGGCGAGAGGGAGCTTACCCTGTCATTTATTGTTTTCCCGATGCTGGAAGCAAACCTCATTCCGGGCCACCATTTTGTTGCTACAAGAACATCGCCCGGCTTTTTACCTGCTTTCAGAAGGGCCTCTGATAAAGCCTTCTCGGAGGCTCCGTTACCATATACTTCAGCAGTGTCAAACCAGTTGATTCCACCCTCGAGTGAAAGAGTAACTATTTTATTGACAGTATCATTGTCGAGAACAGGCCAGAACTTTCCAACAAAATTATTCTGCTTGCTGAATTGCCAGCATCCAAGGCCTATCGGAGTGACCATCATATCGGTGCGTCCCAGGGGACGAAGGATTATCGCATTGTTCATTTTAATATATTTATTATTGGTATTGTCATGTTAACCGGTAAAACAGGAAAATGTTCATTGATCGCTGCCATCGCTGTACTTAAGGAAGTTCTGCATCACATTACCCACATAGGTTTTTGAAAGAGGAACATCCATTACGTCAGGATTGTCGAGTTCAAGCTTCAGGCCCTCCTTATCTTTCCGGATTACCTTAACTTTTTCGGAATTCACCATGTACGACCTGTGGCAGCGGATAATGCCAGTACCGGCAAAATTTTCCTCCATCTTCTTCATAGTGGCACGGAGCAGGTATTTTGACACCCTGCCTTTATTGAGATAGCAGATGGTAATATAGTTTTCGGAGGCTTCAAGATAGATCAGGCTCTCTTTTTTTACAGAAAATTTCAGGACTGATTTGTCGTCATAGAATGAAATCATATCAGGAGTGGCGTCGGACGAAGAGTGTCCTTCGGCAAGTATCCTGATCTGTTCCTTTTTGTCGCGCCAGGAAAGGAAGAGCCATGCTACAGAATATGGGAGAAGCAGAACGAGGGCAGTGTTCCTGGCTGTTATCTGGACAAGATATGTAAAAGCTCTCTTGTCATTAAGAGCAAACTTCTCAAACAGAGCATAGAAGAGCGACATGGCGATTATCTCGGCAGCAATCCAGAGAAGAAACTGGATCAGTGTTATTATTTTCTTCTTGCAGACCAGGTACATCAGTATCCGGCTTATTACTACGACCAGCACTCCCAGGAGAATGACCAGGCTGGAGAATGTGAAAAACTGAAGTTCTGTGAGGTCGAACCACTTGTCAGAACCAAAAGGAGCATAAATATTGATGAAAACGAGTGCAAAAAGGGCCGTGAAAAGGATCAGGCTTACGATATTCTTCTTTTCAATGAGATATGGTGCTATCGGTTTCTGAAAATCGGGCATCTGAATTTTTTAAGGAAACACAAAAATAAGTTTTTTATTCCGACAGGTGAATTATTGACATCTTACATTCGTTATGTGTCGAAGATTTTCGTCACACAATTGACAAATTCGTCACACATTCCTGATTTTCGTCACAAGCCGGCTTCCCCCGGCACATTTTTTTGCAGTCGTCAGAAAGCAGAGATTCCTTTGTGCCAGGAAATCATTGAAACAGGTATAAATGGGTTATACGAAAGAACAGGAAAAACTGATGTCACTTTTCAGTTCCGACAGTGAAGAAACCATTGTTCCGGGAACCGGAATAAGAATAATCAATACAGGATTTGTCTCTGATGTTCTTTCAAGGGATCTTTTCAGCGGCAGTGATTTCTCGATCAGTGAAAACATTTCCTTTTCTTATCCTGTTTTTGTGCCGGCTTCACCCGGCAGCAGGAAGGTGATATTTTTGCTACATGGGCTGAATGAGCGAAGCTGGAACAAATATCTTACATGGGCCGGGTATCTGTCGGAAGCAACAGGGAGTTATGTTATCATGTTCCCGATATCGTTTCATATAAACCGTTCACCAGTATCGTGGAAAGATCCACGAACGATGCTCAGGCTGCTCATTGAAAAAACAGCAGTCCGGGGTGAAGTCAGAAGCTCAAGCTATGCGAACATAGCCCTGAGCAACAGGCTCCACGACGACCCCCGGAGGTTCCTTAAATCGGGGTACCAGACAATAAGTGATCTTGTTAAGCTGACAAAACAGATAAAAAACGGCAACCATCCGGTTGTACCTTCCTGCGACACGATAGACATTTTTGCGTATTCGATCGGCGCTTTCATGGCAGAGATAATGATGATGGCAGATCCTGAAGGATTGTTTACGCATTCCAGATTATTTATGTTTTGCGGAGGATCGGTGTTCAGCAGCATGTATGGCGAGTCGAAGTATATAATGGACCGTCTTGCCTATGAAAAGCTTTATAGTTTTTACCGCGACAGCTTTGAAGAGGAGATCAGAAACCGAAAAAGCGTGCTGACGTCTCTTTCTTCAGGGAATATAGGACTGGCATTCAGGGCCATGATAGGATTCGGAAGATTCCGGGACGAAAGGGATAAAGCGCTTGCCCGGCTGAAAGATCAGCTTTTCTCGATAGCCCTTGCCAGGGACAGGGTAATACCCGCGCCGGGGATCGTTGAGACTATCGGGAATAAATGCAGAGTCGAAGTTCTTGATTTTGAATATATATATACCCATGAAAATCCCTTTCCTGTTATAACCGGAACTTCTTCCTCAAAGGTAGATAAGGCGTTCGACACAGTTTTCAGGAGAGCGTCCGGATTTTTTATGGAAAATCGCTTATCAGAGGCAGTTTAAAATTATTCTCCCAGATTGTTTCGCTGATCAGGAGATGGTTTCAGAAGGTATTCCCGGGGGGGCACCCCTTTCATCAGATTGGTTACAAAATAGTCCCACCGTTTTCGTGTCATATAATAACTGTCGGCGCCATAACCATGCCTTGCGTTTGGGAAGATAAGCAGGTCAAAATCCTTATTTGCTTTTACGAGAGCATCAACCACAAGGTAAGTGTTATACGGAGGCACATTGTCATCCATGCCTCCATGGACCAGGAGCAGCTTACCTTTAAGGTTTGCAGCATGAACCTGGTTTGCCTGCTGCTCATAGTTTGACAAGCCTTTATTGTCCTTAATTTCTAGTCCGATATATCTCTCTCCCCAGTCGTCTTCATAGTTTCTGTTATCGTGGTTTCCCGATTCAGAGATTCCTACTTTAAAGAAATCCGGGAACCTGAACATTGCGGCGGCAGTAGCAAAGCCTCCTCCCGAATGTCCCCATATTCCCACTCTCTCCAGGTCGAGATACTGGTATTTTCCGGCAAGTTGCTTCAATCCCGAAACATGATCGTTGAGGGTGTTTTCGGCCATATTGCCGTAACATGCATCATGAAACGATTTAGATCTGTTTGGATTACAGCTTCCTTCCAGCATTATTACTGCAAATCCCAGTTCTGCCAGGGCGTTGCAGTCGGATCTTGCCGGGCTGAAGCTCCATGAGCCGACGCTTCCTCCCTGCGGCCCGGGATAAATATTTATTATGACAGGATATTTTTCTGAAGGCAGAAGGCCGGCAGGCGGGAACAGCAGGCCATACAGGTCCCACCTGTTATCAGCGGACCGGACTGTGAAATTAACCGGGGCAATCCACCCAGATGCTTTTAGCCTTGAGATGTCTGTTCTTTCCAGTTCTGCCACCAGCTTCCCCTTTATTGTCCTCACTTCATGAACCGGCGGAGTATCGGGTGTTGACCATGTATCGATAAAATAGTTCCCGTCAGGAGAAAAAGAGACTGAGTGATCGCCCCGACCAGGTGAGAGAAGGGTGAAGTTTTTTCCGCTGAAATCCACGCGGTACAGGAATCTGAAATATGGATTCGTATTTGCCTCCTTCCCGCTTCCGATGAAGTAAAGAACCCTGTTTTTTGTGTCGACCTTCAGCAATTCCCTTACCACAAAGCTTCCTGTTGTTATCTGGTTCTTAAGCGAGCCTGTCCCGGAATCGTACAAGTATAGGTGTCCCCAGTCGCTTCTTTCGGAGTACCATATTATTTCATTTGTCGCAGACAGGTATCGCCAGTTAATAGTTCCCTGCCCTGATTCATATTGTGTTGATACTGTTTCGCTGAAGACATCCTTTACTTCACCTGTTTCACAATCGGCGCACCTGACGTTTTCCTGTTTATGGTCGCGGCTTGTCGACACAAAGATTAGTTTTCTGCTGTCGTCGCTCCAGGCGATATCGTCGAATCCACCTTCGCAGGAGATATCGTCACATAGTGTTCCGCGGCGTGCATCGCTGTTCATCCTGAGCTTAATGATGCGGGCTGGTTCACTATTAAGGTCGATAATGATCCTGTAAATACGGATGATGTCTGAATCGCCGGGAAGCGGATATTTCCATGTTTCGAGTTCGGGTTCTCCGACTTGTGTTTTAACCAGGAACATATCGCTCACATGTCGCTGGTCCTGGCGGAAAGTTGCAATCTTTCTTGAATCGGGCGACCAGCTCAGCACGGGCCTGTCGCTGTGTTTCCATCCGGCATTATCGGTAGCATAGCCAAAATTTTCAGATCCGTCGCTGGTAAGGGGGACCTCCCTGCCGGAAGCGATCTCTCTTACCCACAAGTTCCAGTCCCTGATAAAAGCCGCATACCTGCCGTCAGGGGACGGGATCTCATTATAATTTGTTTCTTCTTCCTGTGGTAAATAAGAGGCTTTGTCGAACAATTCTTTTTTTTTGTGGGCTGTGATAAATTTCCTGGAAGAAGGATTAAAGAGCCTGAACTCAACACTGTTTTCAGACTGCGATTTATACCATACCCTGTTGTCGGGCAGCCACTGAGGGCGGATATTTCTGTCGATAAGCTTTCCTGCATTGACCGACAGCCTTGAAGCAGCAAGGTCGTAGTCGGCATTTGTATAGATCCTGCCTGTCTGTCCGGAAAGCAGGCTCAGCTCCATAATCGATAATATCAGCAGAAGAGAAAGTTTAGTTTTCATACCAGGTACTTTTTGAAGATGAAAATAAATATAAGAAAATATAGTACACCTGTTATCATGATGATCGTAAAAACAGATTAAGATTTTTGTACTTTTTATTTAAATTTATCCGTTAAACAGAAATAATCATGATTGAATACCACACAACAGGGGCAGATGAGAAGATCGCTGTGATAAGTGCAGGGAGCGTTATTATTAATGAGCCGGGCGATATTCTCGATATTATGGCTGAGGCCGGCCTTAACGGTTGCCGGAAGATGGTTGTATATTCACAATCCCTGCATCCGGATTTTTTTGATTTGAAGACAAAACTGGCAGGTGAGATATTACAAAAATTCTCCAATTACAGGATGAGGCTTTCAATTATCGGCGACTTTTCAGAAATAAAAAGCAAGAGCCTCCGCGACTTCATACGTGAAAGCAACAGAACCGGGATAATTACTTTTGTCGGAACAGAAGGTGAAGCTTTGAAATAGCTTTTTACAATTCCAAAGGATTTTTATGTTTTATAAAGCTTCCCTCGTCGAGTTCTCTGAAGGCCTCTTTAAGCTCCCCGTCGGTATTCATTACAATTGGTCCTCCCCAGGCCACAGGCTCTCTCAGGGGATGGGCTGCTATGAGTAAAAACCTTGCTCCCTGCAGCCCGGCTTTAAGTATGACCTCGTCGGTATCCGAGCTGTTGTTTGTTGAAGCGGTCATCAGCATGGCACATGCTTTTTCCTCGAAAACAGTGAGGCTTTCATCGGCGGCCAGGGTGCCATCGACCAGGTAGATGAAGAGTGTCTGATCATTAGTCGTTTCGCTATATTTCCAGGTGGCGGAGGGATTGAGTTCAACGTCGAGGTACTGTACTTTAACATATTCTCCCTTAACGACTCCCCTTTTGTTTTTGTAGCTTCCTGACAAAACCCTCACTGTCGCATTTTCTTCTTTCACGACAGCCACGTCCTTTTGCTGAATGTCGCGATAGGCTGGAGTCGTCATTTTGTCTTTACGGGGCAGGTTGACCCACAGCTGGCAACCGAGCATTCTTTCCGAGGCTTTTGGCATTTCCTGGTGGATTATTCCCGAACCGGCAGTCATCCACTGGCACTGAAGGTTTCCTATCACACCACTGTTCCCCAGGCTGTCGCCATGTTCAATTTTACCGGCGACAAGGTAAGTTACAGTTTCAATTCCCCTGTGCGGATGCCATGGGAAGCCCCTGGTATAATCATTGGGGTCATAAGAGTCGAAGCCGTCGAGCATCAGGAAAGGATCAAAATCCTTTACCGTTCTGATTCCCAATACTCTGCGTAACCTGACGCCTGCGCCATCGACAGCGTTTTGTCCTCTTACGATCTGAATGCATTTTCTTCGCGCCATAATTGTATCATTTTTCAAGCGGTTTCCTGACAGGGATTAAAAAACGGATGCCGCCCTGAATGACGGCATCCTGTATAAATATTATTTCTATCAGATCCTGTAAAAACTTTCCCACCCTTTTCTCGGAGGTCTGTCGGTGAGCAGCGAATTTGCAAAAGGATCATTGGTGATCTCCATTGTTTCGCGGTTGAAGATCAGTTTTTTATTGCGTCGCATTGCAATGATTCCCAGAGAAAAAATCTGTGCCAGGGGTGCAAACACCGGGAATGGAGAGCGTGTTTTCTCCTGTCCCATGCAGGCTTTCAGATAATTGACATAATGGTTTGACGGGCTTTCCGGAATCACCGGCAGTTTTGGAGCCATCTCTTTTGCTTTTGCTTCAGGGATAATGAACAGGGGTGCCGAGTGTGTACCACCCTTGAATGTAAGCTCTTTGCTGTAGATGATCTTT
>JAKLFN010000279.1 GCA_022711195.1 Bacteroidota bacterium | reverse complement strand
CCGACGTTCCAGTTCTCGAATGTGTACATCGGATTGGCAGCATTATTAAGCCTGTCTGCTTTCCTGCCGTTGTAAAAGATCACCGAATAGAATCTTGGATCGCGGTTCAGATATGGATTGTTTGTCGCATTATACAATGGAGCTCCCGATGCATGGTCTTTCGGATATCCGTTTGACATTCCAAATGCATCAACCAGGTCCTGTGTTGCTCCAAGTTGTCCGTTACCCTGGAAACCACCCGGGTAAAACATTCTTTCCATATAAGTCTGTCCGGTTCTGTACCTTGTTGAGAAAACAATCTCCGGGTTATTAGGATTAAACCAGTCGACTCTGTTGAGCGGTCTGAAACTGCTTCCACTGGAAATCTGGTCAACAAAAAGCTTGAAATCAACAAGTTTCTTGGAATATTTTGCTGCGCTGTCCCAGCGGGCAATGTCGTTGGCAGGATTATACCTGGGGCTTGCCCAGGTAAGGTATACGTTAGCCTTGATAGCCCACACTCCTGTATCGTCGAACCTGTTCCAGTACCTGCTGCCCAGGTATGCGAGGTCGGTCCCTGATGGATAAAGGAAATCCCTGTAAGCAGTCGGTAAATAATAGAGTGCTGAGTCACAATCCCTGATAATCTGGTTTACACACTCTTCATAAGTGTTGCGGGCATAGTTAATCTCTCCATAGGGGTCAACAACATCAGTAATGATGGGCACGCCCAGCATTGTTCCGTCAACTCCTCTTCCGCCGAATTTCTGCAGAAGGTCCCACATAAAGTAAGCGCGGAGCGCATAAGCTTCTCCCTGAAGGCGGGTACGTATCTGGTCGTTATAGACGGCCCGAACATTGTACCTTGTGTTAATGCCTCTTCTGTCTTTCAGGAAGATATTGCACTGCGAAATGGACCTGTAGTTGCGGTCCCAGTATGTTGCAAGGGGATCTCCTGAGGTTGTGAGAGAATTTACAGCTAACCTGCGTAAAGCATGAGTGGTGCTGGTAATAACCGCATTATCGGTCACTCCGTCGAGGTAGGCGCTTTCATTGTCATCGTAACATTTATTTCCGGTTCCGATATTGTCATAGCACCTGTTAATAATTCCCTGAACCGTGCTCTGATATTCCCAGATATTCTCGTTATCGATATTTCCATTTGGCCATGGCTCGAGGTAATCTTTACAGGAGCCGAGAAGTAATGCTAGTACTCCTAAAAATATGATTGATTTTTTCGTCTTCATAATTGCCATAGATTAGAAATTTAATTTTACTCCGCCCGAGAATGTCCTGAAGAGCGGGTAAGCTGTAACACCTGAATTTGTTGATTCAGGGTCAATATCTTCCACTCCCGTTAAGGTCAGAAGGTTTGCGCCTCTGACATAAATTCTGACTGCCCGGCCTGACATGAATGTCAGCATTTTTGCAGGTATAGTATATGCAAGCTCGACATTCTGGATCTTGAAGTAGTCGCCTTTTGTAAGCCAGAAGTCAGATGTTACAAAGTTGTTGTTCACCTTGTAATAAGTGAGCCTCGGGTATTTTGTGCCGACATTTTCAGCCACGAAGTTTGAGTAATTGTTGTCGCCCCAGCCGTTCCAGTAGTATTCGTTGGTAAGCTGAATATCGTAGAAAGCTCTTCCGTTGCCAAGAATGAACAGGTCGAAGTTCTTGTATTTCAGTGACAGGTGAACACCATAATAAAGACGTGGTGAAGAGTGTCCGATGATACTCTGGTCTGATTCATCTACAAAACCGTCGCCGTTCTTATCCTCATACTGAAGATCGCCTGCAAAGAGCTGAGCGTCGAACTGCTGAATCGGAACAGGATCAGCCACTGTGCCGCCCTGAGCAGCCTGATCGGTGGCAAATTTACCAAGGTAGGTATATCCGAAGATTGCATCGGATATCTTTCCTGTCCTTACCTGGTAGTCGTTCCTGTACTGCGGTTCATCATATTTTTCCCTGATGCCTTTTGCTGTTGTTGCATTGGCTCCGAAAGTAACCATAACCTCTCCAAACCTCTGATTGAATGCCAGGTCAGCACCAAGGGCATTATATCTTGTCTGGGCATAGTTCTGGTAAGGTCTTGCACCCTGTAAACCTGCCAGGTAAGGTAAATTGGCAGTAACCTGTGCTATCGACCCGTCGACGAGCCAGTTGTAATAATTAACACCGAGGGAAAGTTTCTGGTTGAAGAACATTGCATCGAAACCGGCGTTAACCTCTCTCCTCTTTTCAAAAGTAAGGTTTGGGTTCCCTGTCCTGCTAAGATAAGACCTTGTTACACCAGACTCAGTGCTTGAACCGAACCATCTTCCTGTCGAATAGAATGATCCAAAACCATATATGTCTGAGGTACTTGTTGAGGAAGTGGTGGTCCACCTGTCGACATCGTAAAGATTAGGGAAGTATGTCTCATTTGCCACCACGCCTCCCTGGACACGCAGTTTCAGGTAATCGAGGAATCCGATCTCCGGCATGAAATCTTCATCGCTGAGCACCCATGCACCGCCAACAGCCCAGTTAAACATGTTGCGCTTATCGGCAGAAAAACTTGAATTGCCTGAGTAGTTAGCCACGCCCTGGAAATGGTATTTGTCATTAAGGCTGTACATAAGGGTTCCCAGAAAACTTCTCTGACGCTGTGGTTCTTCAAGACCATTGATGTAAGATATTGTCTGATGATACATCGCTGAAGCATGAAGGTCGCTGGAGCCGAATGTTCTGTCGAGGCTCAGTCTTTCATAGAACATGTAGCGCTGGAAGTAATAGTCCATCAGCTTATACAGATCTGCCATCCGGCTCAGACTGTGACCTGAAAATTTTGTAATACGGTCATTGAGGAGGACTGCATCCGGATCCTTGATAGTATATGCCAGGTAGTCGTTTGATTTACCGATACGTACCGAGTTGTGGATATTGAATCCGAAATAAGTTTCCGATTTCAAACCCTTAAGAAGACTTGATGCATCATAAGTTAGCTTGATATTTGATGCACCTGTTCTGCCCCTGTCGGTATAGAAGCCCTGGTCGAGAATATTACCGATT
This sequence comes from Bacteroidota bacterium, assembly GCA_022711195.1. Next base: position 31 of record JAKLFN010000279.1, on the reverse strand, counting down.
ATATTACTTGTATAGAGTGCACTCACTCCGT
>JAKLFN010000278.1 GCA_022711195.1 Bacteroidota bacterium | reverse complement strand
GAAATAAGCAGAATCTCAAAACGTAAAGAATTGTCCTGAAACGGCCTGATGAACCACTTTTTTTCTGAAATGGATTGAGATAGATAACTTCTGTTTGGCTGATCTCAATCAAATGAGAATATTAATAAATATGAAGCAGAATAGAAATTTCAATTCTTATCATTCAGAATATCTTCCAATGAATATGACGCGATTTCAAGACTCTTATTTGTCCATCTGAGATCATAAAGAGTCTTATTCTTCCAGTCAATATCAAAATCAACAAAGCCAGAATCGGCTTCAATTTTCCTGAGAGGATGTCCTTTCCAATCGAAACAATAAAATCTTCTTGAAGCAATATCGCGATAAGTTTGTCTATATCCTTTTCGTGTCTTAAATCCTGTATAGCCAATCCAGAACTCCTTATCCCCGGCATCTATTCTGTTAAAGACCAGAATTAGTGGTTCTATCTTTACTACTGCACCTATTGGTATATTTTTGTTCGTTACATTAAGTTGTATTCCCAGAGGTCCCTGAATCCTTTTGATTAGTGATCCATTAAAATCAAAAATCTCAATAATGTCAGTATAGGCACAAGCCATTGCAAATTTTTTATTCCGTGATGATGCTGCAATCCATGATGCAAATGCCTGGTTAACTCCGAGTACTCTTCTGTCTCCAGTGCGCGGTGGCAGTTCTCCTATCTTTTTTACAGATTTCCCAGCATGATTGAAGAAAGTCAGCCTGGTTTCTTCTTCAAGACTACTTTGAAAAACCATCAGGTTCTCTTCTAGAGGATAGTATGTGTTTAGGTTCTTTTCATTTAAGCGAAATTCTTTGGTAATACTGAATTTTCGGGATGATACAGGACTAAGGATTAGTATTTTGGGAAGCTGAAGATCAAAAACATAAATGTCCTTTTCAAAAATCTGTACACAATATGGTACGATCATTTCACCGGGGCCTTTACCCTGAGCAATATACTCCTGGATTGAATCGGATTTTAGGTCAATAATTTTAAGCTGGTTTGAGAATGACCTGTCGAGGATTACCAGAAAGGAATCAGGGTGATACCGTATCCAGTCAGGATTACCAAGCATTAGGTTTCTATTATGGTAAGGCTTTCCGTTATTAATTTTCGCATTATGTTTAAATGAACTATCTGTAAAATCCACATCATCCCGATTCAATAAGTTACAAGATTGAGAATAGAATATCAGGAATAGAACTAACGATATTTTAATATTTCCACTCATAGATTTTTAAGGATTCATTCTCATTAGCTATGTTGGATCGACAATATGAGAAGCATGACTCGTCGGGATAAAATGTGATCATTAATACTAATATAATATGTAGATTTATTTCAGTGTAATACTACAGTAATCATCAATTGCTATTGAATCTGAATTCCTGTTGTTCTGAATATAAATTTAGAAAAATATTAGTAAACCTTCATGGCATGTTTCACTGGAACTTTTATAGTCATTATACAGAAGGTTTCTTCTGATCAACATCCTTCATCGAGAGCTGGATGCGCTTTCGTTCTATATCAACAGCCAGAACTTTTACCATAACATGCTGATGCAGCTTTACAACAGCCGAAGGATCCGAAACATACGTTTTGCTAAGATTGGAAATATGTGCCAGCCCGTCCTGCTTGATCCCTATATCAACAAAAACACCGAATTTTGTAACATTTGTTACAATCCCCGGGACGATCATGCCGGTCACCAGGTCCTCCATGGTATGTATATCGGCAAACCTGAACTCCTTGATCTTTGAACGCGGATCACGACCGGGCTTTGCCAGCTCTTCCATGATGTCTTTCAGCGTAGGCAGACCTGTCTTTTCACTGACATATTTCTGAAGCTCTATCTCCTTTCTCCTTTCAGCATTGCTGATCAGCTCACTCACAGCGCATCCCAGGTCCCTGGCCATACGTTCAACAACATGGTAGCTCTCCGGATGCACTGCACTGGAGTCGAGAGGATTCTCTGCATTACGGATCCTCAGGAAGCCGGCGCTCTGCTCATAAGCCTTCTCCCCCATCCTCTTCACCTTAAGCAGCTCCCTCCTCGACCGGAAAGGACCATTCTCACTGCGGTAATCGGTGATATTCTTTGCAAGCTGAGGACCGAGACCCGAAACATAGGTAAGAAGATGACTGCTGGCGGTATTCACCTCCACGCCCACAGCATTGACGCAGCTCATCACAACTTCATCGAGCGAATTCTGAAGCCTCTGCTGGTCGACATCGTGCTGGTACTGTCCTACACCAATCGATTTGGGATCAATCTTAACCAGTTCGGCAAGAGGATCCATGAGCCTGCGGCCTATCGAAACAGCACCACGTACCGTCACATCATAATCGGGAAACTCATCGCGGGCCACTTTCGATGCTGAATATATAGAAGCGCCGGCTTCGCTTACCACAAATACCTGTATATCATTATCAAACTTCACATATTTGATAAAGTCTTCTGTCTCGCGGCTCGCTGTTCCGTTGCCAATGGCAATGGCTTCAATTTTATATGCACTTACAAGCGACAGTATCTTTTTTATCGAGAGTGCAGTCTGGTTCTGAGGCGGATGGGGATAGATAGTTTCATTATGAAGAAGATTACCCTGCCTGTCGAGACATACAACCTTACATCCTGTTCTGAATCCGGGATCGATAGCAAGAACATTTTTTTCGCCCAGGGGAGATGCAAGGAGCAGTTGCCGAAGGTTATCGGTAAATACATTTATTGCCTCAGTGTCGGCTTTCTCTTTGGAGATATTTCGAAATTCCGTTTCCATCGACGACGACAGGAGCCTTTTCCAGCTGTCCTTAACGGCTTCTCTAACAAGATCAGACGACTGGTTGTCAGCTTTTATGAAAAGTGAATCGAGTATCTCCAGGGCGTGTTCCTCCTGAGGCTCTATTGAAAGCTTAAGGAAACCCTCATCTTCACCCCTTCTCATTGCCAGCAGACGGTGTGAAGGACATTTTTTAAGAGGCTCCGACCAGTCATAGTAATCGCTGAACTTAATGCCTTCTGCTTCCTTTCCTTTAACGACTTTTGAATATATTACTGCCTCTTTCT
>JAKLFN010000277.1 GCA_022711195.1 Bacteroidota bacterium | reverse complement strand
CTCTCATATTGATAATCGGTTACAAATTTCTCAATTTCCGGAATGAAACGGTCAAGATGCCCGAATACTGTCGAATATCCCGATGAATGTCTGAGATAGATAGCATTACCAAACCCTCCGGGTGTTATGCTTATCCGGTATACATATCCGTCAGCCGGAGCGATTATCTCTTTCCCTGTGACCCCCTGGGTCTTTATATCGATACCAGAATGAAAATGATCTGCCCGCAATTCCCCGAAGTTGGCGGAGAGTGCAAGCGGAATCCTGACAGGGGAAATGAAAATTTTCTTATCTTTTGGAATATCTGATGATGACAAAAAATACAAACAAATTAAAAATACTGATTTTATGAAAGGCATTATATTGCAGTTTTCTGATTATGCATTGCAAAACTAAGCATCTGGCGAAGTTGAGCAAATTATTTAAAGCATTTTTTTGAAAAATTGATTAACAATTATTACCTTTGCACTAAAGATTTTGATATGTCCGGTGATCTTTATGAAGAATTAAAACTTTTAAACAAAAAACTGGATGAATTGTTAATCAGGTATGAAAATCTTAAAAACGAGAATCAGAATCTGAGAAAATCTGAAGGAGAATTAAAGGGAATTCTTCAGGAAAGAGAGGACAGAATAAAGGAACTTGAGATTAAGTACGAAAGAGTTAAGTTATCAGGAGCACTGTTGGGTGATGGCGGGAATGCCGGTGAAGCAAGGACGAGGATTAATGAATTAGTGCGGGAAATTGACAGATGTGTTACTCTTTTAAACAGATAAGATATACCAATGGATGATAAGCTTTCGATCAGGGTAAATGTAGCTGACAGGTATTATCCATTGAAAGTGGAACGGGAAAATGAAGAGAAGATCAGGAAAGCTGCCAGGATGATAAATGAAAAGGTGCTGCAATACAAGCAGCGCTATACTGATAAGGATGTGCAGGATTTCCTGGCGATGGCGGCCCTTCAGTATGTGATAAAGCTCACAGAGGAGGAGGAAAAGCTGGAGAATGATTATATCCCGGATACCATCAGTGAACTGATTCAAAAGATCGATTCAGTTCTGGATAAACAAGAGTAACAGCGTTCTTTAAAATAGCAGGAAAATATTGCCCGCACTGTTTCTTCATTCATTTTTGGAACTCAACAGTTAAAACTTTGAAGCCCACCTTAATCTGGTAAGGACAGGCCTCACCCCGTCCCGATTTTTATCGGGACGTCGGGATCACGCCGGCGCGTGACAGTGGACGTTCAACCCGGAATAGGAGCTTCAACCATGTAGATATGGGGTTTTATAAAATCTGAAGGAACTTTGCGGGTTTTTTTTAATATATTAACTATAATTTCTATGACAATATTAATAACATCAATAAACAGTATCCTTGCGATTATCCTTGGTGCAGTTGCACTGCTGGCCGGATTTGGAGCAGGAATATTCTTCTGGCACTCGGCGCTTAAAAATAAAAGCCGGAAGATAATAAGCGAAGCGGAAACAGAGGCTGAAGTAATAAGGAAAGAAAAAATCCTGCAGGCTAAAGAGAGATTTTTACAGCTTAAGGCCGAACATGAAAAGGTAATAAATGAAAAAAATAACAGGGTCGCACAGGCTGAAAACAGGATAAAACAGAAAGAACTGACTCTTTCCCAAAAGATCGAAGAGGCACAGCGCAGGAAGAACGAAGCCGAAACAATCAGGGAAAACCTGAACATCCAGCTCGAATTGGTCGATAAGAAACATGAAGAGCTTGAAAAACTTCACAGACAGCAGGTTGAGAAACTTGAAACTATCTCAGGACTGTCGGCGGAGGAAGCCAAAAACAATCTTATCGAATCCCTGAAGGAAGAGGCAAAGACAGGCGCAATGTCATACATCAACGAGATACTCGATGAAGCAAAGATGACCGCAAACAAGGAAGCCAAAAGAATAGTCATCCAGACTATCCAGAGAGTTGCTGCCGAAAACGCCATCGAAAATGCAGTTACAGTCTTTCACATTGATTCGGATGAAATGAAAGGCCGGATCATCGGACGTGAGGGACGGAATATACGAGCCCTTGAAGCTGCAACAGGTGTAGAGATAATCGTGGATGATACCCCTGAAGCAATAGTACTTTCGGCTTTCGATCCTGTAAGAAGGGAAATTGCCCGCCTTGCTCTTCACCAGCTTGTCACCGATGGCAGGATCCATCCTGCGAGAATAGAAGAGATAGTAGAAAAGACAAAAAAACAGGTCGAAGAGGAAATCCTTGAAGTCGGAAAACGTACTGCTATCGACCTTGGGATACATGGACTGCATCCCGAACTCATCAGGCTGGTCGGGAAAATGAAATACAGATCATCCTACGGACAGAACCTTCTGATGCATTCACGCGAAGTGGCAAACCTTGCCTCAATTATGGCAGCAGAACTTGGCCTGAACCCCAAAATTGCCAAAAGAGCAGGCCTGCTTCACGATATTGGCAAAGTGCCGGATGATGAACCCGAACTTCCGCATGCAATCCTTGGTATGAAGATGGCTGAAAAATATAAGGAGAAACCTGAGATATGCAATGCTATCGGAGCCCATCATGATGAAACCGAAATGACAACTCTTATTTCACCGATCGTACAGGTTTGCGACGCAATATCAGGCGCACGTCCCGGTGCCCGCCGTGAAGTGGTTGAATCATATATCAAAAGACTGAAGGAGCTCGAATCACTGGCTCTTCAGTACCCCGGCGTTACAAAAACTTATGCAATACAGGCCGGAAGGGAACTTCGTGTTATTGTAGGCGCCGAAAAGGTAAATGATAAGGAAGCTGAAGGCCTTTCATTCGAAATCGCAAGAAAAATCCAGAATGAAATGACTTATCCCGGACAGATAAAAATAACAGTGATCCGCGAAACACGTGCGGTCAACTATGCTAAATAACAATCTGTCAAAATAATATTGAAAGAATCGATATTTTAGCTAAATTTGTTTCCCATATTCGTGGGAATCAATGTCGCAGATCAAACTAGTTAATATTGTAGGTGCCAGACCTCAGTTTATTAAAGCCTCGGCAATCAGCCGGGCAATAAAAATAGGTTT
>JAKLFN010000276.1 GCA_022711195.1 Bacteroidota bacterium | reverse complement strand
GGGTCCGAAAATGTACGGACTGAATACCACGCTATGGGCCGACAGGGTGGCATCGGAAATTCAGCTCTACCAGAACATCTCCATCAACGGCGACATGCTTACATACAAGTCATTTACCGTTAATGGTGAACTTTATGATGCATTCATGATAAAGAAGAATAAAAAGGGTGTTAACAAGGTTGTCGAAGCAGCAGAAATAAAGGAATTACCTGAACTAATAAGCATTCCCGAAAGCCAGAAGAGCAAGTACAAACCTGAGGAACTAAAGATAATCGAGAACAGAATGAACCGTAAATAATAATATTATGAGCCTTACTGAAAAAATTTCTGCCGATCTGATCGCTGCCATGAAGGGTGGCGACAAAGTGGCGCTCGAAGCAATCAGGGCTGCCAAGACAGCTTTTCTGCTTGCAAAATCGGAGAAAGGACAGGAAGCACTCACTTCCGACGAAGAGCTGAAGGTGATCCAGAAGCTCGTGAAACAGCGCCGTGAGTCGGCAGAAATATATGTTCAGAACAACCGTCCCGAGCTTGCCACTAAAGAGAACGCCGAAGCAGATATCCTCGCAAAATACCTTCCCGAGAAAATAAGTCCGGGAGAGCTGGAAAAGATCCTTAAGGAAATCATTGCAAAAACCGGAGCAAAAAGCCCTGCCGACATGGGAAAAGTTATGGGTATGGCTTCTAAAGAACTGGCTGGCCGTGCTGAAGGCAGGGAGATATCAGCAAAGGTAAAAGAGCTTCTCTCACAATAATACTATGTCAGGGAGCAGCAAGAAAAGCCAAGGCAGCGGACTGAAGGAAGTTCTGAAGCTTTACAGGTTCCTGAAACCGTATGCCGGAATGTTTATTCTCGGACTCCTCTTCCTGCTCATTTCAACGAGTGCGAGCCTTATGTTCCCCAAGCTCCTCGGCGACATGGTCGACATGGGGAATAAGGGAAAACTGTCTGAAGATATTACACGCACAGGCCTGCTGCTGATCATTATCCTCCTTGTACAGGCGTTCTTTTCGTTCTTCCGGACACGTCTTTTTGTACAGGTAACTGAACGGACACTTGCTTCCATCCGCCAGAGCCTTTATAATCATCTAATACGCCTCCCCATGTCGTTCTTCTCCGAACGCAGGGTGGGCGAGCTAAACAGCCGTATTTCGGCTGATATCTCGCTTCTTCATGACACCATTACAGGTACCCTGGCCGACTTTCTCTCGCAGATGCTGGTGATCGTTGGCGGCATAACGCTTATGATGATCACCTCTTTCAGGCTTACCCTTTTCACTCTTGCCATTGTTCCCGCGATGGCCCTCATGGCATATTTTACAGGAAGATCGGTACGCAGGTTTTCAAAGAAGGCACAATCATTTGTAGCTGAATCTAATACGATTGTAGAGGAGACACTCCAGGGTATCCAGAATGTAAAAGCCTTCACGAATGAACCCTATGAAAGCAAAAGATATAAAGGTCGTACTGAGGAAGTAGCAAGAATGGGGATCAAGGGAGGAAAATACCAGGCTGTGATGTCGTTCATCAGCATGGGTATCTTCATGTCGATGGCACTGGTTATCTGGAGAGGCGCTGCAATGATCTCGAAAGGTATGATGGAGGCCGGGGAACTCTTCTCATTCGTGGTATATTCGGGATTCATCGCCGGAAACATTGCAGGAATGGCAGGTGTTTATACACGTTTGCAGAGGACAATAGGCGCAGCAGAGAACCTTCTCCTCCTCTTTGACGAACCGGTGGAGGAGATCAATGAAAACTACACGCACGATCCCAGGCATGACCTCCGTGGTAAGATAACATTCGATCATGTTGAGTTCAGCTATCCCTCACGTCCCGATGTTGTTGTTCTGAAAGATGTCAGTTTCACCATCGAGCCGGGACAGGAGATTGCCCTGGTAGGGCCCAGTGGTGCAGGTAAAACGACAATAGCCTCACTACTGCTTAAGTTCTACAACGTAAACAAGGGGAAGATCGTCTTCGATGAACGTGATGCAGGCGATCTGCCGGTAACGGCTTTACGTTCGCAGACCGCTATAGTGATGCAGGATGTCTTTCTGTTCGGAGGGACCATCAGGGAGAACATAGCCTACGGTAAGCCTGATGCCTCTGAGCCTGAGATAATAGATGCAGCTGTACAGGCTAACGCATGGGATTTCATAAGATCGTTTCCTGATAGCCTTGATACTGTTGTGGGAGAACGGGGTGTTCAGCTCTCTGGCGGACAGCGTCAGAGGATTGCAATAGCACGTGCTTTGCTAAGGGATCCTCGAATACTTATCCTCGACGAAGCCACATCGTCGCTCGACTCAGAATCGGAACGTCTTGTCCAGGAAGCACTCGAAAAGCTTATGCATGGGCGTACTTCGGTAGTGATCGCCCACCGTCTGTCAACAGTCCGCAATGCCGACAGGATAATCGTCCTCAACGATGGGATGATAGTCGAACAGGGAACTCATAATGAGCTTATTGCAAACAGCGGCCTCTATAAAAGCCTTACCGAGTTGCAGTTCACTACCTGAAGAGGTCGTGCAGGTCTTGCACGATATTAGCAACCTTTGAATAATCAGATGTAATTCCCGAGACTGCCCCCGATAACGATCTTCCACAGATCGATATGGTACCACATTTTTGCATAAAAATATGATAGTACTGCCAGGCTGAGAGCAAAAGCAAGTATAAGTCCGAGGTATTTTCCGGCCAGCGATTTTCCCTTTTTGACAATTTTCATTGAAAGCTTCTTCACCCACTCCTCGAGTTTTGCAAAAAGAGGATAGAAAATTATTACTGTTACGGCCATCCCGAGCAGTGTAAATGTGAGAGGCTTTACATGATTCTTATAGGTTACCAGATAATTACCAAGGGCGGTGGTTAAAAGGTTGGCAGTCAGGATCGTGATTGACATCACAACAAATCGAAACGAGTAACGGTACATTTTTAACAGATTAGAGCTGGCTAATTTAAGGAAAAGGACGGCATAATGGTATAATGGTACAATGGTACAATGTGTACGCCGAAGCTTTCTTCGACCTCCGTAGCGCCAGCTTTTTCACTCTTGAATATCTATTTCATA
>JAKLFN010000275.1 GCA_022711195.1 Bacteroidota bacterium | reverse complement strand
TAATATAATTTGCGATTTGCGAATTGCGAATTGCGAATTCTTGCAGGTCTGCGACCCACGGAGATGTGATGCGGGTCATTCAAGCGAATGAGTCAGCCTGCAGCGATGGCAATAATGGAGTCGGTACTCTTCAGTTATAGAAATCATGCAAAATGTATGATACAAAATGTATGATACAAAATGTGTATAAAATATATATATTTGCAATATAAAACGACGTGTCATGACTTCAAAGAATCCGTTTCCGGTAGTCGGATATCATGGAAACAAGCTGTTTTGCGACAGAGAGACGGAAACCGGGAGACTTTTAATGAATCTCACCGGAGGATTGAATACAACCCTGATTTCCCTTCGTAGAATGGGAAAGACTGCATTAATCTATCATGTTTTTGATAAAATATTAAAAGATATCAGATCTGTTTGTCTCTATGTTGATCTGTATCCCACAAGGAACATCAGGGATCTTACACGTCAGCTGGCGACAGTTTCAATGAATGTACTGCCACGGAAAAAAAGGGCAGGGAATCGTTTTCTTACTTTCCTTAAAGGATTAAGGCCGGTTATTACTTATGATCCTCTGACAGGGGCTCCGGGGGTGAAGTTTGAATATTCATCTGCCTCGGAATATGAGGTTACGCTTAGTGCCCTGCTGAAGTTTCTTGATGACCTCGGGACTGAAATTTACCTTGCATTCGATGAATTCCAGTCGATTGCCTCATACGAGGAGGGGAATGCCGAGGCCATGCTAAGGACTATGATTCAGCCGCTGAAAAATATTCATTTCATATTCAGTGGCAGCAACAAGCATATGATGCATGAGATCTTTCACAGCTCAAAGAGACCTTTCTTTGCAAGTACCAGAATTATGAGCCTGTCGGCTATCTCTGATGATAGTTATAGCCGGTTTATCGGGGATAAGTTTGCAGAAAACAAAAGAAAGGTATCTCAGGAAGCGATCAGTTTTGTACTCGACTGGACCAGGCGGCATACATACTATACCCAGTCTGTCTGCAATACTCTTTTCAGCACCGGGGCGAAAGAAATTGATATTCGGTTAGCGAAAACGGTGTGCGGGGAAATCCTGGATGAACAGGAAAAGACATTTCTGCAATACCGCCATCTGCTTACATCCAACCAATGGCAGCTTCTCATGGCCGTGGCGAAGGAGGGGAAGGTATATAAGCCCCAGTCAGGGGAATTCCTTGGCAAACATTCCCTCGGAACGCCAGCGGGATCAAAGAGAGCTGTTGATGCCCTGCTTGACAAGGAGATGATCTATGTGGAGAGTGACAGCAACGGGAAGTATTATTCTGTTTATGATCTCTTTCTCTCGAGGTGGCTGGAGAGGCAGTAGGTTTTCGGCAGTCAGAAGTCAATGTGTTTGTTGCCGGTCTCAAGCCTGACCGTTGCCTTGCCTGCAGCGATGGCAATCGTAAGGATGGCGGTTGGGCTACAGGAATTGCAGGAATCCGCATACATACCGTGCCCCTCTGTCTCCCTGGCTCGGATTCAGCACCAGTAGCACCACACCGCAAGGCGTGGAATACGTTGTTCCGGATTTTACTGAAGATCAGGAACAGTCAGGTGGCAGACCTGACCGTTCCTGAAGCAATTCAGAATTGAAAGGTAATTGGCAGGTTGAAGCCATAGAACGTGAAACTCGCCCCTGCGCCTCCTGAGTAGATGGCAACGACGGATGGATTAATCCCCAGTTTCCAGATTCTTATGCCCAGGCTGACAGAGCTGATTGCTCCCGGGCCGTACGATGCTTTCAGGTTATGCTCGTCAGCAAACGGGTCGCGGCTAATGTTTACAATTCCTACATATTCCTTGAAAGAAAAGAACCCTATTCCAAACTCTGTGGTAATGCTGAATATTTTACCTCTGATCCCGGGGCTGACTCCAAAATAAACCCCTCCTCCGTTGATTATGTAATCATGATTATCCGCATACTGCGGGTTTACATAACCATACTCCAACAAATCCAGGCCTTTCACAAATATTGATCCAACGGTAATATCCAGGTATTCGAGTTTTGTCGGGATATTTAGTTTAAGACTGATGCCTCCGATACTTGCATCTCCGTTATTAGTGGCATTTCTATATTTGAATTTGAAATAGTTATCTGCATTCAGGTTATTGTAAAGATACAAATACCCGATTTCAACTCCGGGTTTACCATTGCTCTCGTCAAACCATTTCTCCTGGGAGAACGCAGGGAGTCCGGACAGAAACAGGGCAATTAGAATGACTGTTTGTTTACACATGGCTAATTAGGTTTAATTATCTGATTCACTAACACGAATTTGAACGCCATAATTAGGAAATACCAGCCATCGTTCAGGTTGGTCATAATAGTTCAGGTACGAATTACCACATTTTTCCCCATGGTCTTCAAAAGTAATTTCAAAATCAGATGCACCAGTGGATTGCAGACCTTGTTTTTTCTCGTCCTTCTGGTTATATGCCACCGAAATTTCAAAAGTATATTTACTGGAAGGCTTATCATACTCAAGGACAGTGAATGTAAGCATATCATACCAAAAACCAGGTTTCCATTTAAGTACCTCTTTGCCGTAAAAGACCTGGGACACATTAGTCTTGTCTACAAATTGACAATCTATTTGTTCCTGAACTGTATATGGCTCTTTGCCCGCATCAACATTACTAACTGCAATATAGAATTCAGGCTTGCCTGCCGGCCATCTTTCGAGTGTCCAGTCCGTAAATTTTATCTGTTTGATATAGACCGGAGACTCTTGTGATATATCCCGATATGGAACTTTAACAAAATCATATTTGGCGTTTGATTCCCCAAAGGAGGTTACATGATTTATTTTGTAATTAACCGTTTTCCCGGCTATTACTTCTGTGTCAATGTAGTTATGTTCATTAGGGGAGAAAGATTTATAAAATTGATATCCAGGAGTAACTCCGACAATATATTTTGAAAGCCTGGTTTCCTGGATATATTGAGTGTGATCGTTTTCCCATCTTAACTCAATCTCATTCCTTGTCTGTTGAATTGCATCAAATGATGTTGGAGGTTTAGGGTAGTTTGGGGCTGTTATTGAAATGTAATTAGATGGATCAGAAGT
>JAKLFN010000274.1 GCA_022711195.1 Bacteroidota bacterium | reverse complement strand
TGGAAAGATGGAATGTATTATGTAGTGGCCAGATACGGAAAAAACACTATTACAGGTAAATTAGTTGTAAGGAATAAGTATTAATTGAGATCAACCACCATAACCTCTGTTCTCCTGTTAAGCCTCCTGCCTTCGGTGGTTACATTATCTCCTACCGGTGATGTATTTCCATAACCTTTGTGTTGAAGCCTTCCTGCCGCTATACCCTTGCTAATCAGATATTCAACGACCGACAGGGCCCTCTTTTCAGACAATACCAGGTTGTAATTGTCGGTACCAGTTGAGTCTGTATAACCTCCAATCTCGATAGTAATTTCCTTATTGATCCTGAGAAGATCAGCAAGGTTATTAAGCTCTTGCATCGATTCCGGCTTAAGCTCCCATGAATCAACTTCATAAAACACATTCGAAAGAAGCATCTTCTCTCCCACCTTTACCCGGTTCAGGTTAATCCTCTTTACCATGGGCTCCATAACGGAATGTATCCCCTCAAACATGAAATTATCGGAGTAGAAAAGGTATCCCGGTCTTGTGACATTTATCCCATAATTATACCCTGAAGGAAGACATACCAGGAAGTTACCGCTTTCGTCGGTGGTACTTTTCATCTGTATCTTATTTGTCGACAGATTAATAAGCTCGTAATCTGCCTTCAGCAGCATGCCTGTTTCATTGTCGGAGACTTTTCCTTTAAGATAGGCAACAGGATCGGGACGGATAGATTCCTCAAGGAGAAACCAGAAGATATCTTTACCATTCCTGTTATCGCGTTTTGAAGAGAAGTATGCCTTAAGCCCTTCCGAATCAATAACCAGACCTGTCTCATCGCCGGCACTGTTAACAGGGTAGCCGAGGTTTTTCGGTTCTGTCCAGGTACTGTCGTCATTCATCCTGGTCATGAAGATATCCAGCCCACCCATTCCCGGCAATCCGTCAGAAGCAAAATATAATGTTCTTCCGTCAAAGTGAATAAAGGGCGACATTTCATCATCAGCAGTATTAATTGAAGGTCCCAGGTTCTTCGGGGGCGACCAGTTCCCTTTTCTGTTAAGGATCGAATACCAGAGGTCCTTTCCTCCGTTTCCCCCCTGGCGGCTGCTTGAAAAAAATAGCATGGAGCCATCGGCGCTTATCGAAGGTGTTGATTCCCATGCTGATGAGTTTACCGGCGATCCTATATTATAAGGCAATGACCACCGTCCATTGCTGAAAGCAGAAAAATATATATCACAGCTGCCCAGTCCTCCCGGACGTTCGCACGCGGTGAAGTACATGAAATTGCCGCTTGAAGAAAGTGTCTGGGCGCCTTCATTGGAACGGGTATTAAGCGGTTCCCCGGCGTTAATGGCATCAAACCAGGCCGAATCGCCCATGAAGCTGACATAAAAGTCTTCCTGGCCAGATCCCATTGCGGCAGGAAAATAGTCAGAATAAATCTGCCTGGTGAACATAAAAGTCTGACCGTCAGCAGTTATAGAGGGCCAGTATTCATCATCAGAAGTATTTATTGCAGGGCCTATGTTCACAGGATTGAACTGAACCGGCTTCTTAACAGCTTCGCGGGCAAACTCACATTTTACAATGTTTTTTTCTGCAAGAAGTTTGTTTCGTGCAGATATCTTTTCGGTCCTCAGATATGCCCTGTAATGTTTTAATGCGCTTTCATAGTCGCCAGTCATCATCTCTGCATTGGCAAGGCTGAAGAATGCCGGCCGGTAAGCAGATGAATCAATATTAAGAGCAATAGAGAAGCTTTTCACCGCTTCAGGGTGATTTTTCATCCTGGTATAGATGTCGCCCAGCATCATGTGGGCTTCAAAAAATCTGCCATCAATTGAAACAGCCTCTCTGAACAAAGCTTCGGCCTTTTCGAAGCGGCTGTAATCGTAAAACGACATTCCCTCATTATACAGTTTTACAGCACGGTTCGACGATGAATGCAATCCCTGTGAAAAGCTGTCGTGCGAAACAGAGCACGATGCCAGTATTAATACAAGTAGAAAATAATACTTCATTATTTTTCTAAGGGATATGCATATATTTATGGACCTGAAGGGAGATCCTCCACATACTGTTCCTTCTGACATATTCAACAATTTCAGGAATGACTTGTTCGAACCTGCTCCACTCTGGCTGCAGGAACAGATGGCACTTATTGCCAACCATCTGCCTGTATTTCTCCGCCCATTTAAAGTCGTCAGCATCTTCGACAATTATTTTAAGTTCATCAGCAAGAGTGCAGATATTTTCCAGCGGAGGGATATTCTTTTTTGGAGAAAGGCATATCCAGTCCCACTCTCCGCTAAGAGGGTACGCTCCTGATGTTTCGATGAACGTACAAATATTGTTCCTTTTTAATCCGGCACAGAGTTTGCCGAGGTTCCACATTAAAGGCTCACCACCGGTAATTACCGCAGAATCAGCTCCTGAAGCGGCTGCATGATTTATGATCGTATCAGTATCTACCAGCGGGTGAAGGCCTGGGTCCCATGAGAATTTTGAATCGCACCAGCTGCATCCGACATCACACCCACCCAGGCGGATGAACCATGCCGCCTTTCCTGTATTGTACCCCTCACCCTGGACTGAAAAGAACTCTTCTACCAGTGGCAGCCCGTCAGCTCTATCTGTCGTATTTCTCTTATCGGGTTTCTCCATTCTGCTGAAAACGTAAATACTGTTTTTATATTGTTATCAAAATCATACTATTACATGTCTCCGAAAAGAAGTTTATATTCCCTGTCATATGCTTTTCTGACCCATTCTTCAGGGACAATTTTCCAGTTACCCGGAATCTCAGGCCTGATGGTGCCTTTTTCCTCAATAGACTGCATAATGTAAAACCTCAGGTCCCTGATCGTTGAAGCCAGAACTCGCGTTTTAAGCTCTTCATCATTAAGACCGACACCACTTGTAAGATGCCCGCCGCCGCCGTTTCCCCTGTATGAATTCACAGCCACCTTATATTTAGACTGAGGATCAAACCTTCGTCCATCAGAAAAGGAAAGGATCTTAATACGCTGACCTTCAGGCTTCGAAACATCAACCAGGTAATCAATGCCAGCGGCCGAGTCGAAGTTATATGGCTGATTCCTGAACCATGCTTTATTATTG
>JAKLFN010000273.1 GCA_022711195.1 Bacteroidota bacterium | reverse complement strand
ATCAGAGCTGCCTTGAGCAACTTGTACAGGCAGCTCCTGAAAACCTGGTGCCAAAGCTTAGCCTTACAGAAGTCTTTGTGAAGAAAGGTGAAGCAGAAAAGGCAATTGAACAGCTGGAGATAATACGAAAGCAATTCCCTGAATTTCCGGCTGCATCAGTTGAATACTATAATAAAGCCTTATCCGATCTAAGAAAAGGAGACAGCGACAATGCCTTGCTGAATTATACGATTTTCAATAACTTCCTCAAGGTTACATCCCCTTACCAGGCAGGAATAATGAACCTTAAGGGCCCCGGAGGCTCACTTATCGGATTTCCGCTAATCACCTTCGATGAACAGGCAGTCCTTGCCTTTTCTGAAGAACGTTCGATTGTTGATGCAATAACCTTTACAGATGCTTCAGAGTCAGCAGGACTTATTACAGTATCTCCCTCAAAAGCTGCCCCAGCTGTAAATCCCGCTTCAATTGTTGCTGCAGCCGATTACGACGGAGATGGAGATATTGACATTTATGCAGGAAGTTACGACAATTCTTCATCAGTCTGGAAGCATTTTCTTTTCAGTAACGATATGGGACGCTTCACGGATGTTGCATCAGAAGCCGGAATCAATCATTCGGGAAATGAAATGTCTGCCTGTTTCGCTGATTATGATAATGATGGATTTCTGGACCTGCTTATAGTATTGGAAGACAGGAATATACTTTACCATAACAATGGGGAGGGAGGATTTGAGGATTTTTCGGATAAGGCCGGATTAGGGGAAATAAAAGGCGGCAGAAAAGCGCTCTTCCTGGATCTTGACCATGACGGCGATCTGGATATCTTTGAGATGAGGTCGACGACCAATCTTCAGCTGAGGAATAACAGTGACGGAACCTTCACCGATCAGTCAGAAAAGATGGAGCGGCTTCAGGGTGATGTTATCAGCAGGGATGCAGTATTTGGCGATTTTGACGAGGATGAGGATGTTGACCTTGTTGTGGCTGATGAAAACAAGTCTGATATCTTCTATTCGAATCAGAGAATGGGAGTGTTCAGGAATGAAACACAAAAAAGCGGAATAGGCGAATCAGGAGGATCAAGTTCAGTTGCAGCTGGCGATTACACAAATGACGGCTACCTCGATCTTCTGTTTACATCAAAGAATAACGGTGAGCACAGGCTTTACAGGAATAACAGAACAGGTTCGTTTGAACGGGATAATTCTGTATCTGAACTGTTTGCACTCACAAAAGATACATATATAGAAGATGCTGCCCTGATAGATTTTGACAATGACGGCTCACTTGATATTATTATGTCCGGCACTCCTGAAAAGGATGGAGCAAAGGGCATCTTCCTTTTTCATAATAACGGGGTTGACGGTTTTACTGATGTCTCACGATTGCTCCCCGAAAATATACGATCTGCAGCCCAGATAGTTACATTTGATTATAACGACGATGGTGACCCAGACCTGCTACTTGCCGGCACTGACGGAACAATTAATCTTCTAAGAAATGACGGAGGAAATACAAACCACTTCATTAAAATGGAGCTTAAGGGTCTGAGAGCCGGAAGCGCCAAGAATAATCATTTCGGGATAGGAGCAAAGGTTGAAATCAGATCAGGTAACCTCTACCAGACTATTGTGGTCACTGACCCCAAATTCCTTTTTGGAATAGGGCATCGCGCTATTGCTGATGTCATAAGGATTACCTGGACAAACGGTGTTCCCCAGAACATTTTCTTCCCGGGCACAGACCAGGCTCTCATTGAAGCTCAGACACTCAAAGGATCTTGTCCCTTCATTTATACCTGGAACGGAGAGGAATATATTTTTGTGAAGGATATTCTCTGGAGAAGCGCTCTTGGAATGCCGCTTGGTATAATGGGTGGAAATACTGCATACGGCTTTGCTGATGCTTCCGATGACTACCTGAAGATACCGGGAGAAATGCTGAAGGCAAAAGATGGCAGGTATTCAATGCAGGTGACTTCCGAACTCTGGGAAACAATCTATCTCGATCAGTTACAGCTTGTTGCTGTCGATCATCCTTCAAATACAGATGTCTTTGTCCCTGAGCAGTTTTCGCCTCCTCCTTTCCCAGGCTACAGATTATATACTGTTGACAATAAAATTCCTCCTGTCGCAGCAAAGGGAAACAAGGGAGAGGATGTTCTCGACATAATAAGCCGGAAAGATGATAATTACCTTTCCGATTTCATTACAGATAAGTATCAGGGCATCACAGAGATGCACGACCTGATACTTGATCCGGGCAAGGCAGGAAGCAATGGCAGGCTCTTTATTTTCCTGAACGGCTGGATCTTTCCTACCGATGCCAGCATAAACTATGCTCTTTCACAGAATTCTGTACTTAAGGCAAATGCTCCTGTTATTCAGGTGATTAACAGAAAGGGTGAGTGGGAAACAGTAATTGACAATCTTGGATTTCCCCAGGGGAAGGACAAAACTGTTATTGCCGAGCTTAGCGGGAAATTCCTCACATCCGACCGGAGGATCAGGATTAGGACTAACATGGAAATTTACTGGGATCATATATTCTTTGCGACCGGATTGTCGGATGCACCTGTTGTTTCATCAACAATGGACCCTGCTTCTGCTGATCTTCACTACAGGGGCTTTTCTCACAGTTTCAGAAAAGGGGGACGCTACGGACCTCACTGGTTTGATTATTCAAAGACAGATAAGGAAGCAAAATGGAGGGATCTGCCGGGTAATTATACAAGGTATGGAGATGTCCTTCCACTTCTCACAGCAAGCGACAACATGTACATAATTTCAAATGCCGGTGATGAGGCAACAGTAACTTTTGATGAATCAAAACTGCCTCCTTTAAAGGAAGGCTGGAAGCGTGATTTCATGATAAGAAGCGTAGGATGGGTGAAGGATGGCGATATGAATACTGCTTACGGTTATTCAGTGGCTCCGCTGCCATTTCACGGAATGAAATCATATCCGCCTTCATCAAAGGATAAATATCCCGACAATCCGGAGCTTATAAAATATCAGAGTGAATACAATACACGTGTCGTTACAAGGGATACCTATCTTAATGCGTTGAAAGTGAAATGATAAGAGGGCTCGTATTTGTGATTTACCAGGAA
>JAKLFN010000272.1 GCA_022711195.1 Bacteroidota bacterium | reverse complement strand
TCCTGATCCTGTTTTTCCTCCTCAGTTGGGTCGGAGGTTTAAAGAGGTAGGCAGCCTTGATCTCTCCGATTTTCTCAGCGACAGAGGCAATTTGTTCAAGAATTCTGGTTGTGACCTGATATGGCGGTTTCATAATAATTAATATATGATAGTATCATTTGATACTATCAAAGGTAGTAAAAAGGTTTATATCAGGTTGTCCCGGAGGAAGGGATTTTGGAATTATTGATAATCCAAAGATGATTCAGGGGTCTCAGGTTTCAGTTCCGGTCAGATTGAAGGTTCAATTTGCCAGTGGCTTAAAGGTGAGTAATTTATTCCGGTAGTATTCGTATTGTTTCCGGCGTGCCCTGATTTCAGCCGGCAGCCCTTCGGAGATATCATTTACCAGGGCATCGAATTTGTCGAGGATTTCAACTATTCGTTCCTGCTCGGAAAGGGGTGGGATAGGGATGGGGATTCTTTCTATCCTTATAACTGATAATCCGGGTTGAGCTCCACCTGTAGCATACTGGTTTAGGTCCATTGAAATTAAAAGGTAGTAAAGGAAACGAGAATTAAATAACTCTCTTGGTCTAACAACCACAGCATGCTCTGTTGCATAGAACCTGCCCTTTACATAGCAAACATTACCACATAAAGCACCTTGTCGTCCAATAATTGGAAACTCACCCTCATGAGAAAAGGACTTAACATATCCTCGTAAATTATTACCTCCAATGCATGGATAAAAATTATTTTTTGATTGTGCTTCGGAGATATCAGATGATGAAATTGCTTTGCCTGCTCTCATATTGCATACTTCACCCAGCGTTTTCCATTCGACCTCTTTGCCTTCGAAATTCAATAACTGGTTACGGTAGAATTCATACTGCGTTTTGCGAGCCTCCAGCTCCGCCTCCAGCTCCGCCTCCAGAGAGGTGAACTTATCAAGTATGTTTACTATTTCTTCCTGGACGGGGAGCGGTGGAATGGGAATAGAAATCCTATCCAGGATTGTTTTCGTTAAACTTGGTACACCTCCTGCAAAATTTAACTCTGTCAAGTCCAAAGTCTTTAAGTAGTAATACAAAAACTTTGGCGTGATGGACCTACGATCTATTTTTGTATAAAAGATTGTATCCACTGTCCAAAATGGTTCAGAAACATAAAAAATGTTACCAATAGATCCTTTCCGTGGAATTAATACAGATTCTACATTGTAAATAAATTGGTTTACATAACGCATTATTCCACCTGAACCATAAACAGGATAATTGCCAGCCTCCAGATATTTATGGTCTTTGCCGTTTGATATCTTTGCGACCTCCCTTAGGTCCTTAAATTCAATTCCCTCCGGGCAGTATTGCTCAATCAAAGCTTCAAGCTTATTCATGACCGTCCTCCTTCCAGGTCTGCCACTATCTCATCAATTGCCTCGCGGAGGAGGTGCTGGCGTGTCACAATCTCAGCAATCTGCAAGTTGAGCTTCGTGATATCTACCTCCTCGGCTGTGTTCTCCTGCTCCACATAACTGCTGACTGCAATATTATAGTCATTGGCAGCTATCTCTCCGTTGGGCACCAGCCTCGCAAAGTGGGGTGTCTCTGTCCTCGCGGTAAAGGCCTCCAGTATCTTTTCACGGTTCGCCTCCGTAAGCTTGTTCTTGTTGCCTCCACGTACAAATTCCGCTGAGGCATCGATAAACAGGGTGGAGTTGTCCTTCTTGCTCTTCTTCAGCACAATAATACAGGTGGCAATTGTTGTCCCGAAAAACAGGTCGGGCGGAAGCTGGATAACAGTGTCAATATAGTTGTTGTCAATCAAATACTTCCTTATCTTCTGCTCTGCACCGCCTCGGTAAAGAACACCGGGGAACTCAACGATGGCAGCAGTTCCTGAGGTGGAGAGCCATGAAAGCATGTGCATAGTAAATGCGAGGTCAGCCTTGCTCTTCGGCGCCAGCACACCGGCAGGAGAGAAACGGGGGTC
Source organism: Bacteroidota bacterium (assembly GCA_022711195.1). The sequence continues at coordinate 1,151 of JAKLFN010000272.1, read as the reverse complement.
ATTGATAAGGAGCGGATTTGCATCACCATCCCACCTGATCGAGTAGGGAGGATTTGAGACAATGGCGTCGAAAGGTTCATCATCCCAGTGCTTCGGGTCGGTCAGCGTATCGCCGTGTGCAATATCAAACTTTTCGTAATTGATATCGTGCAGGAACATGTTGATGCGGCAGAGGTTATATGTTGTGATGTTGATCTCCTGGCCGAAGAAACCCTGCCGGACGTTTTCCTTACCCAGTACCTTGGCAAATTTCAGCAACATGGATCCGGATCCGCATGCCGGATCGTAAACCTTGTTAACCTGTTTTTTTCCGGTAACGGTGATCCGGGCTAGCAGCTCAGAGACCTCCTGGGGGGTGAAAAACTCGCCTCCCGATTTCCCGGCATTGCTTGCATACATCGTCATCAGGAACTCATACGCATCGCCGAAGAGATCATTTGTGTTGTCCTGGTAATCGCCGAGCTGAAGGTCGCCGACAGACTCAATGATCTTCACGAGAAGCTCATTTCGCTTCTGCACCGTTGCCCCCAGCTTGTTGCTGTTGACATCGATATCGTCAAACAGTCCCTTAAGGCTGTCCTCGCTTTGTGTCCCCCGGGCTGATGATTCGATATTCCTGAAGATACGGCTCAGTGTCTCGTTGAGGTTGGCGTCGGCTCTGGCCTTACTGCGCAGATTTACAAACAATTCCGAAGGGAGGATGTAAAACCCTTTTTCCCTGACAGTATCTGCCCTGCCAAACTCGGCGCTGGTGTCATCGATCCTGGTATAGTCGAAGGCCTTGTTACCGGTCCGACGTTCTTCTTTATTTATGTATAATGTCAGGTTCTCGGATATGAACCGGTAGAAGAGCATGCCGAGCACATACGATTTGAAGTCCCAGCCATCAACACTTCCACGCAGACTGGTGGCTATCTGCCATATTGTACGGTGGAGCTCATCGCGCTCCTGTTCTTTTGTCATAAGAGCAAGTCAGGGTAATGTTCTATGAATACAGTCCGGCTAAAGTAGTAAAATCGAAGCTGTTTCCGAAGGTATTTACTGCCCGAAAATAAAAACAGGTTTGCCGGCGGAAGACAATATCGTATCTTTGAATCAATTATCAGGCTGAGGGACTAAGTCAAGGTCAGCACCTCGCGGGCGATGGGGGC
>JAKLFN010000271.1 GCA_022711195.1 Bacteroidota bacterium | reverse complement strand
GGTGACGTCATAGACTTTGAAATTCCGATGGAGGTACAGGTACTCACTGCCGATGAAAGGATAGTCGCAGACAGGGGCAGGGTGGCTCTCCGTTATGGTCCTATGATCTACAATGCAGAAGAGGCAGATCAGCAGGATATTGACAAGGTAATTGGCAGTTCACCGCTGGTTGCACAGTGGATGCCATCGATGCTTGGCGGTATAACGGCAATAAAAGGTCAATGGGCCGACGGAACGCAACTGATCGCTGTGCCTAACTATGCACGTCTGAACAGGCCGGTTGTGAGGGAAGAGGGTAACAGGAAGCCTGCATCGATAGTCTGGATCAGGAAACAATAAAAAAAGCCGGAGCCTTTCGGCCCCGGCTTGAGTAAAAACCTGAAAACCAATTAACTATTCATATTCTTTTATGATATTCCTTACATCATCAGGTGCAACGCGTCCATAAGTCTTGTCGCCAATCATCACTACCGGTGCAAGTCCGCATGCGCCAACACACCTGAGGCTCGACAGCGAGAATTTTCCGTCTTTGGTCACCTGTCCTGCCTGGATACCGAGTTGTTTTTTAAACTCATCAAGTACTTTTTCAGCGCCCCTTACGTAACATGCTGTGCCAAGACATATACTGATAGGGTATTTCCCTTTAGGTGTCATGGTGAAGAAGGAGTAGAATGTTACGACACCATAAACCTTGGCAACGGGTACATTCAGGTTCTCCGAGATAACTTCCTGTACTTCTGCAGGAAGATATCCGAAGTGTTCCTGACAACCATGCAGTACATTTATAAGCTCCTGTGGATCATTATTATAGGTTTTACAAACACCTTTAATAAAATCGACATCCTCTTTCCTTAGTTCAACTTTTATACTGGACATATCTATTATTTTTTAACTGTCGTGATAATTATTGTTTTACGATGATCTTCTTCTTTTTATCGAAGTAGTGAGTATGGAGAAGGTGATGGGCTTTCTCGCTGTTTGGTTTGCCAAGGAATTCCTTATAAAGTTTAATTATAAAAGGATTCTCATGAGATTTTCTCAGGGGCTTCTGTTTATCTTCCCTGTATATTGCAGCTGCTCTTGCCTTTATTATTTCTGAATTACCATGGTGCAGAGGCTGTCCGCCGCCACCGATACAACCGCCGGGGCAAGCCATAACTTCTATTGCATGGAATTGCGATTTGCCCGATCTGACGTCATCAAGAAGCTTCCTTGCATTACCGAGGCCATGTGCGATACCTATATTTACAGGAAGACCATCAAAGTCGATAGTTGCAGAACGTACACCCTCGAGCCCTCTGAGTTCGGTGAAGTCAAGCCTTTCGAGTTTTTTCCCTGTGTGGACTTCATAGGCTGTCCTGACAGCAGCTTCTATAACACCACCTGTTGTGCCGAAGATAACACCTGCTCCGGTCGATTCGCCCAGAGGTGCATCAAAATCCTGGTCGTCAAGAGACTTGAGGTCGAGGTTTGCCTGTTTGATGAATGCGGCAAGCTCTCTTGTGGAGATCGAGAAATCAACATCCGGATTATTATCGACTGAAAATTCAGGTCGCTGGCATTCATATTTCTTAGCCAGACATGGCATTATGGAAACCACAACCAGGTCTTTCCTGTCTTTACCCAGCAGGTCGGCAAAATATGACTTTGCAATTGCGCCGAACATCTGTTGCGGCGATTTTGCAGTTGACGGGACATCTTTCAGGTCGGGGAAATATTCTTCGAAGAAATTAACCCATCCGGGGCAGCATGAAGTAAGGATTGGAAGCCTTGCACTCTTGTCGCCCTTCAGATGCCTTGTCAGCCTGTCGAGAAGTTCTGTCCCTTCTTCCATTATTGTAAGGTCAGCTGCAAAGTCGGTATCGAAGACATAATCGAATCCCAGTGCTCTGAGAGCTGCAACCATTTTTCCTGTCACCAGGGTGCCTGGTTCATAGCCGAATTCTTCGCCAAGTGCTGCACGTACTGCAGGTGCTGTCTGCACAACAACAGTTTTTGTAGGATCCATAAGAGCCCGGAGCACTGAAGGAACATGGTTGACTTCGGTTAGTGCACCTGTCGGACATACTGCAACGCACTGTCCGCAATATGTGCAGGTCGAATATTCTAGGTTCTGTTCAAATGCGGGAGCCACCGAGGCCATAAAGCCGCGGTTAAATGCCGATAAGGCGCCAACTGTCTGGACAGTATTGCACATCATTTCACAACGGCGGCACATTATACATTTGTCGAGGTCCCTGATAATTGACGGCGATGTGTCCTTCCGGTAGGTTGATGTTTCAGCATATTCCTGTCCGGGAATCTCCCTGATACCCAGCCTGTGAGCCATATCCTGTAATTCACAGTTGCCTGATTTTGCACAGACAAGACAATCTTTTGGATGGTCGGAGAGTATGAATTCCATAACAGTACGGCGTGCATTGAGCACCCTTACCGAATGTGTATTAACAACCATACCCTCCTCGCAATTTGTCGAGCAGGCAGGAGCAAGGTTCTTCCTTCCTTTTACTTCGGCAACACATATCCTGCAACCGCCTGGTTTGTTCTCAATATTGAGATCATGGAGTTCCATATAGCATAAGGTTGGGATATCAATGCCCAGCCTGGCTGCTGCTTTAAGGATTGTTGTACCCTTCGGTACTTCAACCGCTTTATTATCTATTGTAAGTTTTACTGTTTCCATACTTTTCCGGTTATTCAATATAAATAGCGTCAAACTTGCATTTCTCCTTGCAGGTACCACATTTTATACATATCGACTGGTCGATATAGTGGACTTCTTTTCTCTCCCCGGAGATAGCATTCACAGGGCATGCTCTTGCACATGCCGTACAGCCGATGCAGTTTTCTTTGTTGATGATATAACTCATCAGGCTCTTGCATTCGCTCGAAGGACACTTTTTATTTTCAACATGGGCAACGTATTCATCCATGAAGTTATCGAGTGTTGAAAGAACAGGATTTGGCGATGTCTGGCCCAGTCCGCATAACGAAGTGTCTTTTATCACAAGGCTCATATTTCTCAGCCTCTCAATATCGCCGGGTTTTGCTTTACCCTCCGTGATCTGGTTGAGTAGCTCATGAAGGCGTTTGTTGCCGACACGGCAGGGCGCACATTTCCCGC
>JAKLFN010000270.1 GCA_022711195.1 Bacteroidota bacterium | reverse complement strand
GTTTACCAGAACGTTAATGCACAGCCTTCTTCTGATCCCGGAACGATAAAAATAAACCTTATAGCCCAGCTTACTTCCCCGGTACGATGGACTCAAAGCGTTCTGAACATGATCAGCGACGGAGCAACATCTTTTACAGAAGCAGGTCCCGGAAGTGTTCTTCAGGGTCTCATAAAAAAGATCAATCCCGGCGTTACTACGTCAGGGGTGGTTTCATAATCGCTCCCTTGTGACGTTTTCCATCGACCATGATCTCGAGAGGTTTCTCAAACTGAACATGGCGTAAAACGCTGTCTTCATAAACAACTTTCATCTTGTTGAGGTATTCAACATCATAGTACCCGTCGTTTATGAATGGATTTATCGTGAAGTAACCAACACGGAATGATGTCAGGTTCTGGAAGAAATGTGTCCCCTGGCTTGGGTCGATACGGTAATTCTTAAGTCCCGATTCAATAATAATCCTTGCGGCAGATATCTGCTGCCATTTGACGGGTATGCCCAGCCATGGATCTGTTGAGCCCCAACGGCCGGGGCCTATCAGCACATAGCCTGCAGCCTGTTTCAGAAATTTTGCATTCAGGTTCTCAATGATAGTTACAGTATCCTTGTTCTGAGCTGCATTAAATGATTCCGGTTTTATATAGACGATATCATGTATGCCCTTGAAAAGACCATGGCCCAATGCCGATTCAGAGAAGATAATTGTTTGTTCCTTTTTAATATTATCAAGGTTGATGTTATAGGTTTCATCGGAATGAACAATAGGGCGTATCTGCAGGAAATTAAACACTTTGGGAGTTCCTGCAGGAGTTTCCAGGTTGGCAGCAAATTCTATCTCTATGGGATTGTTCATTTCTCTCTGCCCGAGGTCGAGAAGCGTTGTGAGGATATCGGCAAGAGGAAAAGATTTATGCTGAAGTATATTGGAAAAGGTTATGACCCGGCTTCCGGGCGATGAGATGCCATCGCGAAGAATATTGTTTACATGGTCATATGATGAGGCCAGATATCTCATCGCCCCGTCATTATTTGCGTCCCTGATGTCAATCCTCAGGATATTTACGCCGTCATCTGTCGACGGCACAAAGCTTTCGATGTTAAGATCGAGGGCACGGAACTCCTTTTGTGTATCACGCAATGCGGCTTCAGGCGATGAAAGCTGTAATATCTTTTTTGGAATTCTCGGGCAGAACCTGAGCGACATACCTCCTTCCACTATCAGCTTTCCAAGGCCGAATGCGACATTCGCTATTCCATCCTCGGCCTTTTCGGATCCGATGGGGTAATAATTTATCGATCTTGCAACACCTGAAAAAGTGGGATAGAAAATATTCCCATGCCTGTTGCCGCATACTTCCTGAAGAATGATCCCCATCTTTTCCTCGTCAATAACATTTGCAGTTGCAGTCATATATGCCTTGCTGGCTTTATAGTAGACAGATGCATATACTTCCTTTATGGCATCGGAAAGAGCTTTTACCATAAGCTTGTTATCGGCGAGCCTGGGAATCATATAGGTCGAATATACTCCTGCAAATGGCTGATAATGCGAATCTTCCAGCTTACTAGAAGATCTGACTGCAATTGGATGGTTATGTGAAACGGCCAGATATGCGTAAAAGTCCTGGTAGACTCTTCCCGGAAGTTCGGCATTAATGAATCGCTGAAGGATCTCTTCATCCGGAAGATCGGACAGGGCAACCGAATAAAGATTATTATGATCCATGAATTCGTCGAAGATATCTGTACTCAGCACCACTGTCCGGGGGATAGTTATCAGAACGTCAGGAAACTTGTTAAAGAGCTTGTTATTCTTTATTATCCTGTTTATAAAAGCAAGTCCACGTGCTTTTCCTCCGATTGAACCCTCTCCTATCCTCGAAAATATCTGGTATTCATCGAAGCTTGTCTTATCGAACTTGGCAATTACTCCTCTTCCTTTGCCCAGCCGGAATGATGAGATTGCAACATAAAGGAATCGCCTCATCTCATCCATAGTATCGAAATCTTCCCTGCGGATATATTTAAACATTTGTGCTACAGGAAACAGAGCTCTTGCATTCAGCCATTTCGAGAAATGGTTCCGGGTTGCATGATACTCGAGGGTATTATCGGGTATTGTAAGCAGCTTCTGCTGAAGGCTTTGCAGGTCGGTAGCTATGGCTATTGGTTCGAGGGTATCTGGATTTTTAAAGACAAATGGGCCGAAGGCAAGGTTCTGGATAATAAAATTTCGGAGTTCGAGGGAGAGTGATTTGGAATACTTATGGATGAATCCTGCACCCATTTCCTCGGCCCTGGATTTATGGCCAAGGTTTGACGATTGAAGCAGGAAAGGCACCTTATCATCATCAGCCATTACAACTTCGCAAAGCTCAAAACCGGCATTCTCATCCTGCAGACCATCGCGCTTATAGCTTATATCGGATATGACGCCCAGAACATTGTATTTGTATTTATTATATAGTTCCACGGCGTCGTTGAAATTGTTAGCCAGCAATATTTTCGGCCTTCCTCTCATTTTGAGCATACGCTGGTGCTCATTAAGCGCTTCTCTCTGGAAGTCAAGTGACTGCAGCAGAACAATCTTATAAATGTTCGGCAGGTAGGATGAGATATACCTGATCGAATTTTCCACCAATATTATAGCCTGAACACCAACCTGTTCGATATCATGCTCGGCATTCATCTTGTCTTCGATAAGCTTAATTATTGCAAGAATGAGAGAGGCGTCCCCGAGCCAGCAAAAAACATAATCGATAGCGCTCAGATCCTCACCTTCGAGCCTTAATGACACTTCGCGTGAGAAATATGTAAGAACAACAATGGGTATGTGGGCATACTTTTCCTTAATACGCTTTGCCAGGGCGAAAACATCGGTTCCTTTAAGGCTCAGCATTGAAATAACCAGGTCGATGTTTTCTTCGCTGAGAATTCTGAAAGCGTCATCGGCATTGTCGGTCTGAACAAAAATGGGAGGATACCTCAGGTTTAACGAGACATACTCATTGAAAATCTGTTCATCGATTCTCCCGTCTTCCTCGAGCATGTAATTATCATAATTACTGCAGATTATCAGTACACGGTGTATCCTCTTCTGCATAAGGAGGTCGAATGAAGTATCCGTGAAGTCATACTTCTGCAGGTCCA
>JAKLFN010000027.1 GCA_022711195.1 Bacteroidota bacterium | reverse complement strand
CCGTTACCCTACCAACCAGCTAATGTTACGCATGCCCCTCCCTAACCGCCGTAGCTTTAATTATTAATAGATGCCTATTTATAATTTTATGCAGTATTAGTCCGAATTTCTCCGGGTTATCCTCCTGTTAAGGACAGGTTACATACGCGTTACTCACCCGTGCGCCGGTCGCCATCAAAGTATTGCTACCTTATGCTGCCCCTCGACTTGCATGTGTTAAGCCTCCCGCTAGCGTTCATCCTGAGCCAGGATCAAACTCTTCGTTGTAAAAATTGTTCTTTAATCTCTTTAACGAAAAATACCCAAGGGTCTCATTCAAAATTACTAACAAGTTATTCTCTTTTGACGAGATCTTTTCTATCTCGCCTGGTTGCTACTTCATTATTTCAAAGAACAAAATTTTCTTTTCACTTTTGGGGCATCTAAGATAAGGCTTTCCTCTCTTTCTACCAAAAAAATTGAGATAATTTTTCCGGCTTCTTCAACCTCTTTTCTTCCCTTTCATCCCAAGCCGGAAGACTATCTCTTTTAACCCCTCAACCAACTTAATGCTCAAAAGCGGGTGCAAAGATATGCAATCATTTTTATTTAACAAGCTTTTTACAAAATATTTTTTTACTACTGTTGACTGATCTATCCACCCAGTCAAAATAAACCTTTAATTGATAATCATTTGTATAATCAAAAATTTCTGAAATATTTATTACTCCTTAAAGTACCAAAAATTTGATTAACTTTAATGAAAATTGATCATCCCGTGATTTCAGGAATCTTCATAACCACCCTTATCTGCCTGAACATCATTTCCCGGGATTTTTACCCTAATCCTCCTTTCCGGGAAATACCGGACACCTCATTAATTAATAAAAGAAACTATTACCTGCTGCTGAGTTCACGGAAAAATCCTGATATGGTAATCCCCCTCGCCCATCAGTCACTTAAGGAATCTGAAGATATTAATTATACCAGAGGCAGAGCTGATGCATTCCTTGTACTGGGTTCTGCATGGTTTGCAAAATCATTCAACAATACCGACAGCTCGGAATACTATTCAATGCAAGCTTATGAACTTTACCAGGAATTGGATTATACACTTGGAAAAGCCAGGGCATGTTACTACCTGTCATATATCTTCAGTGTAAAAGGCGATATTCAGGAAGCAGAAAGATATGCTTCCCTGGGGCTTAAGTTCTTTGAAGAAGCAGGCGATAACAGAGGGGTAATAAATTCATATAATTCCCTTGCTTATTTTGCACAGCACAATAAAGATTTTAAAAAAGCTGTTGCTCTTATACAACAGGCTATTGATGTGGCACGGTCAACAGCAGATACAATCCCCCTGGCAGATGCAACCAACAGCCTGGGGAATATTTATCGGGACATGACCCTTTTCAGCCGGGCAATCGATTCATATTTTGAAGCGCTCCGGCTCTGGGAAGCAAAAGGTGATTCGGCAGGAATTGCTATAGCCTATGGAAGTATAGGACTTATGTATTATCACCAGGAAGACTGGAATAAAGCCCTGGAATTCTGTAACAAGAAACTGATAATCTCACAGATCCGGAACGATCTGTGGGAAGTAAGCAAGACTTATAATACTATTGCCACCACTTATAATGCCAAAGCAGAATATGACAGCGCTCTGATCTATTTCAGGGAAGGATTGAAACTTGATTATAAGATGAACTATCCCTCAAGAATTGCTTCCGGATACAATAATATTGCATCAACGTTCCTTCTTCTTTCGCAAACTGACTCAGCAGAATTCTATATAAAGAAAGCGATGGAAATTGCTTCCGGGATCAAAGACCCGGAACTTGTATATTATTATGTAACTCTCGGAAATATTCAGAAATCACAAGGCCGGCAAAGATCATCCCTGGAGAGTCTCACAAAAGCATACAACATGGGTAAAGCGCAAAAACTGCCGTTTGTAGTACAGGATGCAACCCTGGTGTTAAGTGAACTCTATAGTTTAATAGATCGCGAAGACCTTGCCTACAAATACCTCAAAGAACATCATCAGATAAAGGATAGTATCAGTAATGCCGCATACCTTAAACAGGTAACAAGACTGGAACTTCAGTATGATTATGACAAGAAACAAAAGGCAGCTGAATACGAGCATATGAAAGAAAGTATCCGCCATGATAACCAGATACGGCAGCAGAGACTCATCATGTCGGGATTAGGGATACTAATAGTGCTTGTGACACTGATCTCTTTCCTGATCCTCAGGCACAACAAACTAAGAAGCCGCCTGGCACAGATAGATCTGGAACAAAGGCTTTTGAGAGCACAAATGAATCCTCATTTTATTTTCAATTCACTTTGTGCAGTACAGGATCTCATTCTTGCCGGAAAACCGCAGAAAGCCAATACATTCCTGACCAAAATCGCAAAACTGATGAGGAATATCCTGGAAAACTCAAGGGAGGAATTTATCCCTCTGGAAAAGGAAATTGAAACTGTCAGATTGTATCTCGATCTTCAGCAACTGAGATTTGAAAAGGAATTTGAGTATAACATACGGCTTGATGAAGGACTCGATCCGGAAAATATCAGCATCCCTCCGATGCTTACCCAGCCTTGTGTTGAAAATTCAATAGAACACGGCCTTCTTCCGCTGAAAGAAAAGGGAGATCTTAAGATTTCTTACAGTTTAAGCGACGGACTTATTAAACTGGAAGTAAGTGACAATGGTATAGGAAGAAAAGAGGCTGAGATCAGATCAGCTGAAAACAAGAACAGGAAATCCGTATCTACCCAGGTAACCAGGGAGAGACTTGAGAATTTCAGGAAGACAATGCGGCAGAAGAATATCAGCTATGAGATCACCGATCTTTATGAACATGACAGGGCTGCAGGCACAAAAGTCGTTATGATGCTGCCATATAAGAAGATATATGCATAGAAAAGATTCAGGGTATTGCCGTCAACCTTAGACGTTTAGGTAACAAAAGTTTCCCCTCCTTTTTTTCAAGGAGGGGAAACGATAGCCCCCAAAACTCATTAAGTTGACGGTAATAGGGTTAAAGGTTAAGAGTTAAGAGTGAAATATTGATAAAATGAATGTTATTATTGTAGATGATGAAGCGACCGTGAGAAATGCTATCAGGGCATTGCTTAATGAACATTTTCCTGAAGTAAATATCCTCGCAACTGCAGGGAGCATTGAGGAGGGTTATGAAGCAATACGGCAGAACAATCCCGATCTTATATTTCTTGACATCGAACTCCCTGATGGTACCGGATTTGGTCTGCTGAAGAAATTCAGCACCGTATCTTTCAAAGTGATTTTTGTTACAGGACATCAGGAATATGCTCTTGATGCAATCAAAGTAAGTGCACTCGATTATGTTCTGAAACCTGTGGATACAGATGAGCTGTGTAAAGCAGTGGAGAAAGCCAGGGAAATAATAAATCAGGCCGATCAGCAACTAAAGCTCCAGGCCCTGAGTGAAAATCTCCAGAGCAGAAAAGTGCTGAAAAGGATCATCCTCCATACATCAGATCATCTTCAGCTGGTCTCAATCAGTGAAATAATACGGGCCGAAGCCGACAGCAATTACACTAGCTTCAACCTTTCCGGTGGCAAAAGGATCCTTGTCTCCAGGACAATAAAAGAATTTGAAAGCCTTCTGTCAGGTTCGGGAATGATAAGGGTACATCAGTCTCATCTGGTTAATATAGCCTTTATCGACAGGTTCGTTAAAAAAGACGGAGGTTATCTTATCCTGAAGGATGGCTCAAAGATCCCTGTATCACCAAATCTGAAAAAGCAGGTCCTTAAGGCCATGACAGAGCATCTCTACGAATAGCGCAGGGCTCAGAGCTCAGGGCGCAGGGCTCAGAGCTAAGGGCTTAGCGCTAAGAGCGGTGAGCGGCGAGCGGTGAGCTCTTTTCCCTGAGCCCTCTGCCCTGTGCCCTGTGCTCTCCGCCCTATGCCCTCCGCCCTCTGCTCTCTGCCCTTCGCCCTCCGCCCAAAACCCCGCCGATACTAATTCAAAACCCCTGTTTACTCATTTGCTGTTGACCATTGTTGTTCTGCAGTCTAATTTTATTTGAAAAATTATACTGCCATGAAATATCCTATATTTTTTTCAGCGCTTTTTGCCCTTCTGATGATACTTGTCCCGGAAGCGAAATCCCAGGTTAAAGTTGATGTCAAGGACAAGGTAAATCGTGAAGCTGATCACCGTGCCAATCGTGCAACAGACAGGGTAGTTGATGCAGGCTTTGACAAGCTTGAAGAAGGCATAAAAGGTGTCTTTAAGAAAAAAGACAAAAAAACAAAAGATGCTGCAGATGATGAAGTAGCTGACTCTGAGAATCAGGTTAAGCCATCGGAAACTGAAACTGATGAACCTGGAAAAACAACAGACAATAAGAGCACACAAAAATCTTCTTCATCCCTTTCCTGGTCCAGATACGATTTTCTTCCCGGCGACCAGGTCATTTTTGAAGACAACCTTGAAAAAGAAGAGAACGGTGAATTCCCGTCTGGGTGGGACCTAAAAAGGGGAAATGCAGAAACAGCAGAACTTGATGGATCAAAAGTCATTATGCTCAGGGATGGATCACCCCAGATAGTGCCGTATTTCAAAGATCCCGGAGAAGATCATCTTCCTGATGTTTTCACAATCGAACTGGATCTCCTCTATAAGGGAGAATATCCTTTTGAGATTTATTTATATGACATGAAAAATCAGGAAAGTACAAGTCCTTCAGGTTATACACATATCACAGTTTCGGGAAATGGAATGAGCCTGGGAACCGCAAGTAGCGAATATCCCGACAAAGCAAAAGATCCTGATATATGGAGACATATATCAATAGCTTATACCGACGGAAAACTAAAGGCATACCTGGATGATACACGTCTTGTTAATATACCCAGGCTTGACTTTAATCCGTCCGGATTAACTCTTCATGCTTACCATGCCTCTGATGAAAATCACTGCTATGTTAAAAACGTGCGGATAGCAAAAGGTGGAGTAAAATACTATGACCGTGTTATGCAGGATGGAAAAATAATCGTCAACGGGATACGGTTTGATGTAAACAAGTCAACCCTGAAACCCGAATCGATGGGTGCTATCAATGAGATCTATACTTTGATGAAAGATAATCCCGATCTGAAATTCAGTGTGGAAGGTCATACTGACAGTCAGGGTGACGATGCATTCAATCAGAAGCTTTCGGAGGATCGTGCAAAAACGGTTTTGAATACCCTTATAAAAATGGGAATTTCCGCTGACCGGCTCACATCAAAGGGCTGGGGTGAATCAAAACCCATTTCCAATAATGCCTCACCCGAAGATATGGCAAATAACCGAAGGGTTGAATTCGTAAAAATCTGATCCTGATGTTTAAATCGAAAATACTCAAGGGGAGCCTTTCCCTTATAATTCTTATAATCCAGACACTTTTTTACAATACCGAAGGCTCTCCCTTTTAATACTAAAAGTTCATCATAAATGCAAAACGAATCAGTAATGAATACCCGGAATCTCATACAAACAATTATACTTCTTATATCGACATCATTTCTACCTCTTCGTGAAAGCAGGGCACAGCAGGGATATATTGTTGAAAAAATAAAGCATAATTATGAAATTCTTGTAGAGCCACAGCGCAGTGAGATCTATAGTGGTGAACAGACTTCCATTACCATTGATGTTCATGAATTTGACACTGCCGGACTGAAAATTCAGGCATTCCGGGCAGCGGTCATTATCAGTATTACCGGACTTGTTGACGGTAAAGTAACTCCGCCATCCGGCAGTAAGATAATAACAGATCTGATAGGAATAGCAAGGCTTGAATATAAAGCCGGCGACAAGGATAAGGAAATTTCTGTAATGGCTACATTTATTCCCGAGGGATCAGCTATTGAATATGTCGATGAGGCAACGATTACAGTCAAACCCCTGGAATACGAAGCCACACTCACTGTAGACGGTAGTATCACACATACTGTAAGATCCTCATATTCGAGAAAACAGAGTGACGGAATTGAAAGAGGAAATTACTCACTTGAGGAACGGAGCGGGGCTTCGTTTTATGTTCCCCTGAAGCTTGACAACTCAGGCGATATGCCAATGTTAAACCAGAGATGGGAATATTACCGTCCTCTCGATATCAATCTTACTCAGTTTAATGCGTCATATATGATGCAAGGATATGAATATGCAAATTCTGCCGGCGGTTTCGGACATGAGGCTACAACAATACGAATCAAAAAACCCCTGAACAGACATATTCCGGAGAAAGGGTATTTACTGAAGTCAAATATAATTCTGATCATAGATAAGAAAACAGATAAGGTTGTCAAAATTGCCACAGGGGGATTTCCGGTAGAATTTTACTGGGATGAGACAAAAAAAACGACCGGGAGAAGCTGGGATCCGGACGGATCAAGACCTATCAATGATTTTGAACATAAAACGGATGATATGTCTGAAATATTCACTCCGGGCCCTGTAGAAGATCCTGTTCCTGATCCGACAATAACAAGTGTTTCTGAGTCGCTCAAAACGTATCTGAAAGAACTGGGGACACCTCTGCCGGCTAATGTCGAGATACCTGAAGATGATAGTCAGAAAGCTGAAATTCCGCCCGACCTTCTGGTCGAATTTGGTGACGGCAGAACATTTTTTGGAGGAAAAGGGAATAAAAAAGTCGATAATTCTGAAGGATCAGATATAAACCGGAAAGAAATGACTTTCAACTGGAGTGTTACAAGAAGAAAGAAACCTTTATAAAACATTAAATATTTAAAATCATGAAAAACCTGTTTGCTTTTTCACTATGTCTTTTTTTTATACTGCCGATACTGGCAGGACAGGAAAATACACTGAAACCTTATGGTCTTAAATCAGGTATTATTGAATACTCATATTCGGGCGACAAAGTAGGAAAAGGTACTCTTTATTTCGACGATTATGGTATGAAAAGTGCCATGTTCGAAGATGCCATCGAGGACGGGGAAAAACGCAAAGGATGGATTGTCACTTATGGTGACTACCAGTATCTATGGGATCCTGACCAATCTGACGAAGGCATGAAGCTTAAAAATCCAATGATCACTTGGATAGCAGAGGCCTCAAAAGGGGATGTTGAGTCCTTCACTGAATCGATGTATTTAAAAATGGGATTCAGCAAAGGCCATGATGAGACTTTCCTGGGTAAACCATGCAAAGTGATGAAGGGAGACATGGGTAAGGTCCTGACCTGGAACGGGATACTTATGCTACTTGACATGAAAGTAATGGGAACAGGTTCGCACCAGGAAGTAACAAAGATCCAGACTAATGTTCCGGTGGATGGAAAATATTTCGTCATACCAAAGAATATTAAATTCTCGGAAATGCCGATGATGTTCTAGAAAACTGAATTGCCTTTGTGCTCTTCGTATAAACCTTTGTGCCCTTTGTGGTTAAGTGGACTTGTTTCTAACCACAAGAGCAAAAAGTACACACGAAGGAGCACTCAGGAAATTTAAATATATCCAGGAAAGTTACAGAGAATAATCTTCAGGTCAAGGTTTTAAAATAGTAAAAAAAATTAATCATTATGAAAAAATTAATTACTCTTTCAGCAATTGCTATCCTGGCCGCTAATATTATTGCCCAACCACCCCAATTGATGAGTTATCAAAGTGTGGTAAGAAGCGCAAGCGGTGAACTTATCACCAAACAGAGCATAGGAGTACGTACCACCATATTGAGAGGAAGCATTATCCAGATAATTGTTTATCAGGAGACTTACTCCCCCAATCCTTCCACAAATGAAAACGGACTTCTTACTCTTCAGATCGGAAGTGGTACAGCATCGACCGGGGATTTTTCTAAAATCGACTGGTCAAACGGTCCATATTTTCTAAGGACAGAAATTGACCCCAAAGGTGGTACAAGTTATTCCATTTCAGGGCAGAGCCAGATTTTAAGTGTACCCTATGCTCTGTATGCAGAAAAAACAGGTTCAGAGACTGACCCGGTCTGGACAGGTGTATCCGGCAACTATTACACCAAAACCAATCTACAGACCAGCGGACAGTCGTCAGTTCACTGGAATAATCTTACAAACGTCGACGCTGATGTAGCAGATCTTGCGGATGGTAGTCTTTCAGGAACGAAAATCGGAACAGGTATTGCTGCGGGAAGTATCACTACAGGGATCCTGCCACTTGACAGACTTTCAGGTATCACCACCACACAATTATCAGCAACGGCAGGTATTACAGCAGGACAGATAAATTCAATGGCTGCCGCCAAGATTATCGGAATCGGAGATATGCGGATTCCAAGAGGCAACGGGACAGGACTGGAATCGGGATCAATTATTGACGATGGCACCAATATTGGAATGGGTGTCTATAGTCCTGAAGCCAAATTACATGTGAAAAACTATTCCGGGCCTCAGTTGAAGATTGGAAGCACCAACCAGCCTGACCTGGAGTGGTATATAAACATTGACCCTCTAAGTAATTTTTCAATGTTAAATGAGAATCGTGGCGATCCGTTTACAATATTGTACATTGATCGTGACGATCGCAATATTGGAATCGGGACCTCAACTCCCACAACAGAACTTGAAGTCAACGGACAGATAAAGATCAACGGAGGCACACCTGCTGCAGGAAAGGTTCTTACCTCTGATGCTACAGGTCTTGCTACCTGGAAGTCAATCCCTGCGCCAGCGGTGGATCATGTGTATTTCGAAGTCAAACTTGATGCTTCTTATGATTGGCCGGCAATTGGAACAACAAGGAAAATAGACTTTAGTACTAACTCAACAATCTGGGAAAATGTAGGTAATGCCTTTAACTCAACTTCCAGTACCTTTGTCGCTCCAGAAGATGGAATCTATACTTTCCGTGGCTCAATATATTTTACGAGCATAACCCCCGGTTATATGATCTATGCATTTTTGGTAGCAGGAGGAAAAAATTACGATGGTAATCGTGTCTATGCAAGCGGAGCAGCAGAAATGGTAGATGTAGATATGACTCTGTTTCTTTCAAAGGATCAGACTGTCCAATTATACGGATATGTAAATGATCCGACACCTCCTGCAGTCGTTTATGGAAATGCAGCGGAGTACACTTATACTTTTTTCTCAGGGGCTAAAGTACGTTGAGAAGAATATAGAATTTTATAAATCAAGATGCTTGTCACAAGATGCCTGATAAATGATGCAAGGTGGATGATGTATGGTTTTATCTACGTTTTATAATACGTTTTATAATACGTTTTATAATACGTAGATAATAGTAAAATACAGCTGCATACCGGGAACATGTTTGCAGTAAAAAATTAATCCGCCGATTTAAAGGGAACTCATTTCAACTTAATAAGATTAACGCCAACAGATATTTATTAATAAAACGCCAGAAGATGAGAAAATCACTACTCCCCTTAACATTAATCTGTTTCTTTATTCTCATGGAATGGAATACAGATTCTCTTTTTGCTCAGCCAATTTCTGTTACTGTCCCTGATTATGCTTACGGGATGATCAATTCAGAATATGGAACAGTAACAACATATGGAGTTGCCAATCCCGGTCCTTACGGAGGATATTCAGTACAGGAAAATGCCAGTCCGAATGGTATTGCCTATGCCCACGGTTTCAGGTGGTGGGGCTATCCTTCGTATCCTCTGCTGATTTGCGGCAAGCTCCCCAGCTTTAATTTCCCCGGGGATCATGGTGTATGGGATAATTCATTACTGCCATGCATGAATCCACCAACAGGTGCTATGGGTTCATGGGGAGGTGTAATTATTGAGCCTGAAAACAGGAAGATCTGGGCCCTGACAGGAGCCAAAAAAATCGGTGCTCCCACATCACCTTATTGCATTCCGAATCCTTATGGCTCCGGACAAATCTGTTATGGTCTTCCTTCAACCTGGGGAAAAGGGGAATCATTTGGCTTTTTAAGGAGAGTAGTTGTCATCAAATCAACTGGTGCACTTCAGAAAGGCGACCCGGTTAATATTAAGGTAAAACTTACCACCAAGGGTACTGCCGACGGTGATGGTACAGTAATATGCCAGGGAGTACTTTTAATGAACAGACTTGGAAATCCGATGGAATATATGCGCTGGAGCGATATTTCTGATTTTTTCATGGCCCCTATGCTGGCAAAGTTCTCAATCGACATGAACGAAAAGGATAGTGCAACAGTATCCCTTGCCGTCGGAGATACAATCAGGCTGGAAATAGGTTTTAACAATAAAATCCAGCATGACAGAGTCGGCAGCCCGGTCGAAGCCGATGGCTGGGCAGGGATTGAACCACATAATCTGTTCGTCAGTCCGGCTTATGCAAGAACAGATACAGTAAAAAAATTCATCAAAAAATACGGGAACAACCTTACTTATGACCTTGTTTGTATGACAACAGGGGCAGTTCTGGAACCGGTTACTGCTGACGGCCCGAATCTGGACGAAGACAAGGATGGAATCAGCGATGCTCGGGAAAAAGGGCCAAATGGAGATAACAATCTATGGGACGGTGACGGGGATGCGATTCCTGACTACAAACAAGCCAATGCTGCATCTTTCCATACTTTCGACGGACTGAATTATGTAACACTTGTTGTACCATCCGGAACAATACTTTCACAAATGAAAGTTACTGCCAATCCCTCGCCTTCCAATACACCGGCTGATGCTGAATTCCCGTTTGGTTTCTTCGATTTTTCGATCGATGGCCTTAAGCCGGGTGAAGCAGTTACTGTAACCCTGATCTTGCATGAGACTACATCAGTAAGTAAATATTATAAATATGGTATTACTCCGGATAACCCTGAGCCGCACTGGTATGCTTTCACCTATAATGGCCAGACAGGAGCACAGATAAACGGGAATATTATCACCTTACATTTTATAGACGGTCAACTTGGTGATGAAGATATAACAGCCAATGGTTCAATTAAGGAACCGGGAGGTCCGGCAATAGCTGGTACCACAGGTATTACTGAACTGGTTGAAAAAGCTGGTCTGCTTGTTTATCCAAATCCCGCCGGTGATAATATCACCTTGAGATTGAACAATATACTCCCAGGTAATAATTATCTGATAACAATATTTTCGAATACCGGTGAAATAATCAGGCAGAAAGTAATAGATGTATGTGAATCGAATGAAGAGTTTAATATCCCAACCGAAAATCTGTCTTCCGGATTGTATCTGATAACACTTTCAGGTGGAAGTTTTAATCATAAAGCAAAATTCATAAAACTTAAGTGATGAATTATGAGATCCGTCTGAAAAAATCGTGATCAAAGGGATTCAGCCACACGAATTCAACAGATATTTCAGGATAAGCTTTTTTAAACTATCTATATTTACTAAATGTGTACTGGCCATTGATACTTTTGATCTGTCAACAAATCAGATTACAATTGATATAAGCGGCATACCGGAAGGTGTTTATCTGATGAGTCTGAGTGACGATGAAGTTGTTCATAAACTGAAGATCATAAGAATGAAATAAGTGTATTGGAGAAATATAATCAAAGAGAAGAAAAACATGGCAGAAATTGATCATCTTCAGAATAAATTGCTATTCTCCAATAGGATGATAACATATCGCTCCCCGCTTTTGCGCATAGCCGTCAACTTAGGAGTTGTGGGGACAAAAGTTACCCCTCCTTTTTTTAAGGAGAAGTGGCCAGACCACAAAATTGTATTACATTCAGAAAAATAAACTGTCTGGCCGGGGTGGTTTATTTAATTCTGAGAAATAAGTTCACTTTTAGTAAGTCAGCATTAACCACCCCGGCCGGGAAAGTAGAATTGTAAACATTTTAAGATCAGAAATCCCGGCCACCCCTCCTTGAAAAGGAGGGGAAAGTTATTTACTTATAAACCATTTAATTATAGTAGTTAATGTTATTAAAAAATTTCTTAGGTTGACGGCTATGCGCTTTAGCGGGGCAGGCTCTACGGAGCTCAGATTTAATTAGTTTCTATCTGCTACAAACAGGTCGTCACTATGGGACTCCCTCCATTTCGTATTGTTGAAGCCGCGTAGCAGCTACATGTTTGTAACATACGAAACATTCTCACAGTACTAAGCCGCGTAGCGGCGACCTGTTTGTAACAACGGCATTTACACCATCTCCTGAGCCGCGTAGCGGCGACCTGTTTTTAGCTGCAGAGCAACGTCATGTATAAACTATTCCTCAATTTCTCTGGGAAAGAAAATCTTGCTATTTTTATCCTATCCCCATATTAAAAGGGAATAGTTCTGATCATAATTAAATACGTGGAAATGATGATATACTTGCTGATAATAGTCGTTTTTCTTGCACTCGTTGCTCTAATTCTTTATAATTCCCTTATCAGGAAGAAAAACGACGTTGAAAATGCTTTTGCTTCGGTGGATGTTATGCTCAAGAAAAGATATGACCTGATTCCGGCTCTGGTGGATGCGGTTAAAGGTTACATGAATTATGAAAGGGATTTGCTGACGGAAATTACCGAACTCAGGGCTAAGGCAATATCAGATAACCTGACCAGTGAAGAGCGCGTAAAGATAGGGAATAAGATCCGTAAGGATCTGTCAGATATCCTGGTGGCAGTCGAAAATTATCCTGATCTTAAGGCAAGTCAGAATTTCCTTAAGCTGCAGGGTGCCATCAATGAAACGGAAGAACAGCTGGCTGCATCAAGAAGAGCCTATAATGCGGCTGTTACTGTGTTCAATAATGCAGTTGAAGTATTCCCCTCAAATATCATGGCTTCGATGATGAAATACGGAAGGAGGACTCTTTTTGATATACCTGATTCAGAAAAGGTAAAACCGGAGATCAGTCCGCTGACCACAAAAGCTGAACAGTAAAAATCAAGTATGACCAGGTATAAAAATTTCAGAGAATTCTACGAAACATCACTTAAGCCTGATCTCGAGATCATCGACCGGGACAGGAAAAAGGTTAATAAACGGGCACTTACGATTATTTCAGCTACTGTGGCAGCTGTTATTCTTGAGATTGTTCTCATTCCTTCCGCAGCTGAGATGCTGAAAGGATTTATCCCCATGATAACCGGTTTTGCCGGTTTGGTTTCCACAGGGATTGTCAGTAAAAATTACCGTAAGGAATATAAAAGCAAGATCATTGCCAAGATAACCAGTTTCCTGGATGAAGGAATGGTCTATACCCCTGAAGCCATGGTCCCTGTATCGGAGTTTATCAAAAGTGACATTTTTTCTCTTTCTGTCGACAGCTATACAGGAGAAGATCATTTCAGGGGGAAGATCGGCAAGACAGATATCGAGTTTTCGGAAGTGACTGCAAAACATCTAAATACGACCCAGTCCAATCAGGGAAGCAAGCAGGAATACATAACAATTTTCAGTGGTGTATTCGTCATTGCAGATTTTAACAAGAACTTCCTTACTCAGACTTTAGTACTTCCCGATACTGCCGAAAAGCTTTTTGGGAAATTCGGACAGACACTTCAATCGATTGGTGCTGGAAAGAAAAAACTTGTCAGGCTTGAAAATCCCGAATTTGAAAAAGAATTTTGTGTTTATGGTGAGGATCAGGTTGAAGCCAGGTACATCATTACTCCGTCGCTTATGGAAAGGATCCTTATTTATAAGCGTAAATGGAAGTCAAAGATAAGTCTGTCATTCGTTGATTCTAAAGTTTACCTGGCTATAAATATGAATAAGAATCTTTTCGAAACGAGGATTTTCAGACCCGTAGCTGATTACTCTTTTATGGAAGAAAATCTGAGATTTCTTATTCTTCTTACAGAAATTGTTGAGGACCTGAACCTCAATACCAGGATATGGACTAAAGAGTAATTTGGGATAGATTTTTGAAGTAAGAACATTTGAACCAGCCTTCGCTACCTCCTTCGCTACCTCCTTCGCTGACGCTACGGAGGTCAAAGAAAGCTACGGGGGTCAAAGATTGCTTCGGCTGGCAATGCATTCGAAGTCAGAATGCAGAAGTTTATAGTTCTTAATTCTTACTTCGTTTGTTCTTCATTCTTAATTCAATAATCTTACTGATGATTTTTGAAGTAAGATCATTTGAACATTCGAAGTCAGAATGAAGAAGTTTATAGTTCTTAATTCTTACTTCGTTTGTTCTATTGTTCTTACTTCATTCAAATCATAAAAAAAGGGTTCCGCGAATGCAGAACCCTTCATTTTTAAAGTCAGCGACGATCCAATAACTTTACCTCGAGTGTTCTTTAGCTTAATGGAAAAGACTCTGTCCATCGCCTGAAAAGTATATCGTAGATACTGTAGTAC
>JAKLFN010000269.1 GCA_022711195.1 Bacteroidota bacterium | reverse complement strand
AAAAGAACCCGGCACGTTTTCTTCCTGCAAAGGCGCCGGAGCTCGAAAAACCTGTAGAGGTCAATCTCGACAGGACAATAAAAGAGGTACTTGCACAGCTGACAAAATATCCCGTCAGGACAAGGCTCAGCCTGACAGGAACACTTATTGTTGCCAGAGATATTGCACATGCCCGTATTAAGAAACTTATTGACGAAGGGAAACCAATGCCTGATTATTTTAAGGATCATCCCATATATTATGCAGGTCCTGCAAAAACACCTGAAGGAATGCCTTCGGGAAGCTTCGGCCCTACAACAGCCGGCAGGATGGATACTTATGTTGAACTTTTCCAGAGAATGGGAGCCTCCCTGATCATGCTGGCAAAAGGGAACAGGGGTAAATGTGTTATCGATTCTTGTAAAAAATACGGCGGTTTCTACCTGGGATCAGTGGGAGGCCCTGCTGCCATCCTTGCAGCTGAAAATATAAAATCAGTCGAGGTGGTCGATTTTGAAGACCTCGGTATGGAAGCCGTAAGGAAGATAAGAGTTGAAAACATGCCGGCATTCATCCTTACCGACGACAAGGGCCATGATTTTTTTGATTTATACAATAAATGACCTCTCCCCAACCTCCCGCTACGCTGAAGCTACGCGGGACAAGCTCTCCCCCTGGAGGGAGGGGCAACGATATCTGATATAGTTGTTTCCCCTTCTCTCTTGGGAGAAGGGGGTCAGGGGGATGAGGTTTCAATTAAAAATATCTCGTGCCTGTCCATATCTTTCCAGTATTTTATCGTATTCTTCCGTACCAGTTCCCAGTATATGTTGCTGTCGAGTCCGTAAATGAAATTTATCTCTTTTAGCTCAGAACTGATTCTTTCTGCGATATTCTTCTTAAGTGAAATTCTGATTTTTTTATTCATATATCTTATTTCCACTTCTGGAGAAAGAATAGTATCATTCCTGACTGTCAGGAGCCCATGTCCGGGTGTCGCACCGGTTGCGACTTGCAGTCCATCGTTCATACAGCTCAATGGAGGAGTCGATCCGGCAAAAGATACTATTTTGAATTCATCAACTCCGGTGTTAAAATATTCTCTTGCTCGGATACCCATTTTTACTCCTATAATCTCAAATACGCCCAGATGCCTGTGCATCTCGCTGGCAAGCACACCCGAAAACCATTCATCATGGCCATGTCTCCTGATGATCTCATCAACATCAGGCTGAACGTCATCAGTATAGAATTCCGGAATAAGCGGGAGTCTCTTTATGAGCTGCGTTTCAGCAACGGTTTCTCCCTTAAGTATTTTAAGAACGCTTTTTTTTATTTCTTCAGCATCCGTAGGGGAACAGTCGGAAACCGAATAGGCTGTTTTACACAGAAAAAGCTCTGGATAATGCAGAAATACAGGTATCATATCATCAGTGCCCGAAAATGTGAAATCATGACTCTTTGCAGGCTCACTACCGAATACGTGAGTCAGTTTTTCAGCATAAGGTGTATTTATTTTACTGATAGAACCTATAAGATCATCGGTATAAAATTTGCCATTATCCTGACTGAATCTTCTTACAATCTTCACAGGTACCTCCTGTTTCAGCATGCTTTCTGATGAAGTTTTGTCAATAGTATAATTAAAACCCTGTGTGTCAGATTCGCCGTCGGCACTCCAGATGAAATCTTTAATTCTTCCCTTTAATGAGGGAATATTTTGAAGAGCCATCCGTGCTGTCGACAAACTTCCCATACTGATAAAGCTGATCTTGCTTTTTTCAGCCGAAAGGATATAGCTTATAACTGAAAGGTAATCAGGGGCATCTTCCGGAACTATATCTTTTTCATCACCCCAGATGGTTTGAAGGGCAACACTAAATTCAGGCGATTTAAAATTACTCTCACGGTTAATCCCGACAGGGATCCCTTCATGATAATATGAATTAAGCAGGCTCTTTACTTTTATATATGCCTTTTGTGCCGATAAAGCCCCCGGAGATACAATTATCGCGAGTACTCTGACATCGGGTGAGGCAAGAAGCATTGTAATGGCCTTCATATCATCAACTCCGCCATCGGTATCAACTATCACATAATGGTTTGGCTTCCAGGGATGTGAGCTCAGAAGGCAGGTAAAAAGTAATCCGGTTATTAAAAATGTAAGTCGTTTCATACATTAATATAATAACTACCAAAAATAGGATTAATTATTAAAGGATATTTTTTTATCTTCATCCGGTCATAATTATTGTATGAAGAAATTCGTTGTCTGGTTTCTCCCCGGGATGATTATTGGTGTTGCTCTGATAACAGGAGGACAAAAAGCTCTTGAAAAGACTTCAACTAATGAATATTGCATTTCGTGCCACATTCATCCTGCTGCAGATATGTCATGGAAAAGATCGGTACATTACGAAACTCAATCAGGTTACAGGGTTGCCTGTGTTGACTGCCATCTGCCACCAAAAGGCGAAAAATACCTGTGGGCAAAGGCAACTACCGGGCTGAGAGACCTCTGGAGCTTCTGGACAAAAGATTCTGCATCCTTCGACTGGGTGGCAAAAGGAAATCTCGATCACGCAAGAGGACATGTATTTGAATCGAGCTGCATAAAATGCCACGAAAACCTGTTTCCCCTGAAGCTTACAAAAGCAGGGGAGGATGCACATTTATATTATAAACAAACAAAGAAAACCCCCGATCTTCATTGCATAAACTGTCACCTGAATGCGGGCCATCATATCGAAGGATATACACATGGAAGCAATACTTCTTTTGGATCGGTGTCTTCTGGTCCCAAAGAAGTATTCACCGAACCCGCAAAAGTTACTGCCTTTGAAAACTTTACAGAAAAGATCCCCGGGACACCGGTTTCATTTAAGATGATAGCAGTTCCCGGTGGCAGGTTTTTAATGGGCAGTCCTGACAATGAACCTTACCGCAGAAGCGATGAAGGGCCTGTCCGTGAAGTTGAGATAAGCCCCTTCTTTATGGCCGAGGTTGAAGTAACCTGGGATGAGTACCTTGCTTTTTATGCGCAGACGTCAGCAGAAGGAAGATCGACAGATACTGAAGGATTACGGTCAGGTAAAACCGCTGAAACAGATGCTATCTCAGGGGCTACGCCTCCTTACGGGCAGCCCGACCAGGGATGGGGACTGGGAAGAAGACCTGCTATTTCTTATTC
>JAKLFN010000268.1 GCA_022711195.1 Bacteroidota bacterium | reverse complement strand
TTTAAGGCTGGTAGTGAATGAATCCTGGGGCTTGCTTATCCCGGTAACTTTCTTAAATACCTGTCTGCCGTATAGGTCTTTAATGCAGATCGACCTGGTGCGGGCAGGTATATTTTTTATAGTGAAGATATTGAGTGCAGGATTAGGATATATAACTGCATCTTCCTGTGTTGTAGTATCTTCTATCCCCACTTCATTATTTACAACAAGTTCCTTTGTGCCCGGCTCAACAAGAACAAAGGTTGCCGATAACGGAAGGACCTGGAATACTATTTCATCTTCAATAAGGCTGGAATTTGCTTTAATGTTTTCATAATCAGAAGGCCCGCCTGCAGGGAGCACAGGACCGATGCCGTTAACAAATACCTTTCTTGAAAAATCTTCTCCCGGTGATCCGGTAAGATTAAAGATGTAATATCTGTCCCCGAACCGGAAATTTGCCACGTTGAGCCGGACGGTTCTTGTTAGACGTGAAGTGTTTACAACAGTAGCACCCACCTGTCCGGTCTGGAAAGCCGAAGGAAATATTATGACTCCGGGTGCTCTCGTTACTGTGGAATTCAAAAACACATCCCCGGTAAACCTCCTGAAATAATATAAATAATAGAAAGGAGGATATGGAGTATAATCCGGTATTCCGGGTTCATTGTATGAAAACATACCGTGATCATTCCCGTTGTCGAACCCGTTCGCAAGATCCCACCTGCACGCAGCGCCAAGTCCTGCTTTTATTGCTTCACCGGTCACAAGTACTCCGTGAATTCCGTTTATATGTGATACCTGCTGACCTGATCCAAGCGCCCAGATGTTATATTCAGTCATAGCAACAGGAAGGTGTGGTTTACCTGCTTTATCTGCTTCAGCCCACACGTACGACAAATATGTGCTTATGTCAGCAGATGAGCCGAGTATTGTTTCAGGTGTTGAATTTTGATTATAGGGCGTAAAATAACTGTGAATAATATAGAAATCCGCTTTATTTCCTGCATGGGCAGCAACAGCGCTGTTCCAGTTCATGCTTGTTGAAGAAGCTTCAGCCATTACAACACCTATCTTTATATCATATCCTTCTTTTATTGCAGCTGCCTTCATTGAATCGATAAAAACATTACAATGCTGGCCGTAAAGTGCTGGAGTTATGTATTCCGGCTGTCCATCTTTGTTGAGAGATGTATTGATCCTGTAACCACCTTCCCAGGCTCCGAAGTTTTCATTACCTATTTCCCAGAATTTGCTTCTTCCCTTATCATAGCGAACCCAGTCTGCTGCCAGGTGTGCTGCCTCAGAAACTGGGGCAACGCTTGTTCCATAGCGGGCATAACCATAATTGACGGTATTCATTCCTGTCGCATTCACCTTTTTTCTGATACTGTAAAGTGAATCAACATCCATTGTCCAGGTCTCCCAGGAATATGGCCGGTCGCCATACCACGGCCAGTTTACTTCTGTCGATCCCATGAGTGTATTGGGAATATCGGAGGGGCGCTGATCGACATTCCTGTTCCAGAAGTACACATCCGAAATGCTTCCTCCTGGTCCGCGGAGCACTCCAATATCGCGGTTTCTTATATGCTTCATCAGCTGGTTGTTATTCGACATGCAGCCTGTCCACAGATTGGCATTATCGCCAAAAAGGTACCTGGAGATTTTTGTAATTGTGTCGTTAAAATCTACGGTTATTGCAACAGTAACTGTGGCTCTTGTCTGCGGAATATCGATATATGACGGACTGGTCGTTGTTCTGATCTGCCAGTCCTCGAGGAAGAAGCCCTGAGGCGACTGTGCGATACAATTTAACCACAATACACCTGCCAGGCCTATCACCAGAAATCTTTTCAGAAGCATTTAATTTTTGTATTTATTAAGAATACCGGCCTGGGTTCAAAGATACTTATTGTCCCGGGCCGGTATTCATTATTGACTGATTGATTGCTCAGATCGCTCTCTGACTAAATATATACCAGGTCGTCGAAATAAACTGAAGTCGTTGCGGTACACTTTACATTAAGTCTTCCATACTTACCTGTCCATGTGCTGGCCGGGATCTTGAAATATGTCCAGACATCTGCCGGAACAGACACAGTAATAGTTCCTGCACCTGAATATGACCCATCCCATGGCGGACTGTCAGTAATGATTGTCAGATCGGCAGCTTTCCCGTCGCCTTTTGCCCAGAATGAAAAGTATTGTGGAGTATACCTGTCGGTAAAAACAAGCATTGGGCTGCCCCAGTCGGAGCCAAGGAACAGGCTTAGTCCGCCGTCGGTATAAGCCACTTTAAGTGCTTTCGTACCTGTCCTGGTTTCGGTACTCTGTTCGGAAACTGTACAACTGTAACTCCACGACTGAACGCCTCCTCCCCATGAAGAAGATCCCCAGGCATCGGTATAGCAAACGAAGCAGTTTGAAAGACACACCATCTCGAAAGGTGTTTTCTTCATACCTGTTACGTTAGTAACTTCGAGTTGTGCGTTTTTAGCAGTTGTTGCCGGCATTTCGATAACCATTTTTGACTTTTCCTTCGAAACAATCGTTGCCAGATCACTCGTTCCTGAAATTTTTACACTGGTAACATCATTAAGGTTGGTACCTGTTATAGTGATCTCGTCGCCGGCCACGTAGTTATAATTCGAGGCAGCAGTCATCTGCGGGTATGCCAATACATTAAAGTTTTCCACAACCATTGTCTTACCATCGCTGTTTGTGAATGTGACTTTCTGCAGGCCGCCCACTGCGTCTGAGGGAACCCTGAAAAGAATTGCAGATTCTGTGTTGAGTGTTGACATCACGTATGCCGGGACAGAGCCCTTTTCAAAGACAATTGATCTCATGTCGCCCAGCCCTGATCCTTTAACAGTAATAAGCGCTCCGCCCTGCCCTGTATCGGGCAGGATTATTTCCAGCACCGGATTGCCGGCCTTGATATCGGGGCTTCCGTCGCTGTCCTCACATGATGTGGTGGTAAAGGCCAGTCCAACCATTATCATCACCAACAATGCGATACTTGTATTTAGAACTTTTTTCATATCAGATATATTTACTTGGTGTAATAACGTACCGGTTCTTCACCCAGCAGTGGATCCTGAAGAATTTCAGATGCAGGGATCGGAAGGAACATCATTGATTGTGTAAACGTTGTAATATATGAGGGGCCGTCGTTTGCATTGCCCCTGTTCTGAGC
>JAKLFN010000267.1 GCA_022711195.1 Bacteroidota bacterium | reverse complement strand
AATGCCATCCAAGATAAGCCCTGTTCAGGTCGAAGCCGGTATGTTTTGCAGTATCGTTAATGTTAATATGAAAATCTGTGAAGATCTCGGTTATCGGTTTGCCGAATGACCCGGCTGTCTGACCGCAAACTCCATTCGTAATTAGTGCAGAGAGAATAAGTAGTGGAGCTGTTTTATTCATTACCGGTCATATATCAACACAAACTTTTTTTTACAGAACAAAAGTATAATTATTTTAATTTACTTTGGATGCATTAATTAACAGTACGGCAGAATGAAAAAACTTATTCAGATTTCGATCTTATTGACACTCATATTGGCAATGTCTGCCAGTTATATCTACGGACAGGAAGCAAAGAAGATTTATGATCCTGCCCTCGATGGCATGAAGCAGATAAATGATGCTGTGGCTGCTGCCAGGGCCTCGGGAAAGCATGTCCTGATTCAATATGGCGGCAACTGGTGCCCGTGGTGTATCAAATTCGACGCCTACAGCAAGTCAGATCCTGAAATCTCAAAGCTGATAGAAAGTAACTACATTCCTGTTAAGCTTAATTACAGCCCTGAAAACAAAAATGAAGCAGCAAACGTATTTCTGGGCAACCCTGTAAGGTTTGGATTTCCGGTTTTCATAATCCTTGATGCTAAGGGCAAGCCCCTTCATATTCAGGACAGCGGTCTTCTTGAAGCAGGAGAGGGGTACGACCAGAAGAAGGTCATGGGATTCCTTCGTAACTGGACCGCTGCCGCCCTGGTTCCTGCCAAACCGAAGGAACAGACAAAATAAAAGAGGCCGCCTTATGGGCAGCCTCACACGGGAAAAGCAGCAAATGATATAAGACTATTCCTTGTCTTTACCATTCACTTTTGTTGATCTCAGCAAGAGGAGGTTGTTAAGAACGATATCTGTCACATTCTTTGTTACTCCTTTCTTGTCTTCATAGGTCCTGTACACGATCCTTCCCTCAACAAGAACTTCCTGGCCTTTTTTCAGAAATTTTGTTGCTGTCTCTGCAAGGCCGTTCCAGGCAACGATGTTATGCCATGTGGTCTCTTCAATCTTCTGCCCGTCAGCGTTCTTGTACGATTCATTGGTCGCCATAGTGAACCTTACGACTTTCTTTCCGCCGTCAAGTGACTTCATTTCAGGATCCTGACCGAGATTGCCGATCAACTGTACTCTGTTTCTTAATGCGTTCATGACTTTTGTTTTTAGTGAGACATAATTTTAATTTCATGTCAAACTTACAGCTGCAATAATACATCTCCCGGTTATTTGTCGCTTATACCCGCTAATCAATCATTTATAGTCATTTCTAACCGTTTGAAAACGTTTTTTTGTATCTTTATCAAAACTTTAGTGCTGTGGAAAAAAAATGTCTTGACTGTGGAGATATTATCCACGGACGAACCGATAAGAAATTTTGTTCCGATCAGTGCAGGAACAACTACAACAACAAACTTAACCGCGACACAAATAATTTTGTGCGTAATGTACATGGCCTGTTGAGAAAGAACAGGCGCATTTTAGCCGATTTATACGGAGAGGGGAAACACACGATCCATAAGGACGCTCTTTTCGCCCTGGGCTATAACTTCAGCTTTTTCACGCATGTTATCGAATCGGCAAATGGCAATAAGTACCACTATTGTTTCGAATATGGCTTCTGCGATACCGGCAACGATTTTATTGAGCTGAAGCAGAACAGCAATTACCTTGAATACCAGTAATGATTATTTTATCTCGCCATTGGCAGCTTCCCACAGCTGCAGGTAAGCAAGTCTAATTATCTCAGTCATTTTGTCCCAGTTAACCATTGACACCTCATCGGAGGGCTGATGATAATCGGGATGCATCGCAGCCATCCAGGCAATGACCGGTATCTTATTAGCCGTAAAGGCAGTATAGTCGCTTCCCCCGGTGGGAGCTTCATTGCTCCTTATATTGAGCTTCAGGTTGATCTTATAATCTTCAACAGCTTTCTTTGTTATCTCCTCCAGCTTTGGGTATGCCTTCGTATATGTAATGCCGGCCATGTTCCTCGCCGTGTCGTTAGCAGCATCTCTTGCAATCATATCGAAATTCATATAAAACTTGTAATCGCCTATTTTACCGGCTGGCGGATACAAAGTGAAATACTCAGATCCCAGGAGACCTTTTTCTTCACCTGTCCAGGCACAGAAAACTATGCTTCGTTTGGGTTTGACTCCGCTTTCCGCTATAGCACGTGCTAGGGTCATCACAGCAACTGTTCCCGATGCATTATCATCAGCGCCGTTCCATATCTTTCCGTTGTCTGTTCCCATGTGGTCCATATGTGCTCCCACCGCAATGAACTCATTCATATTCTCTCCCTCAACGATCGCAACTACATTCCTTACCCTGACACGCTGGGAATTAACATTTATCATCAGACCTGCACTGATCCCGGGAAGCACGACCGGTTTAAACTTTGTGTTTCCTGCGGCAGCCTCTTTCTCGTACCTGGCGATATCAAGCCCGCCCTCCTTAATGAGGAGATTCGAAACCCGTTCAGTTATTGTGATGATAACAGGACTGGACGAAATTTCTTTTCCGTCAAGCCTCATCGACGACCAGTTGGCGCGTGTGCCGCTTTCCGCAGGCGACATATTGTAGATGAATTTATAAACACCCCAGCTCTTTGCTGCATCGCGGTTGAGAGTCAGATCGATGACACCTGCAGCTCCCAGCTTACCGGGAATTTCTGATTTGTTTCTCTGTATCTCATACTGTGAACGCTGATTGTCGCCGACGAGCTTTTTATACATAGGGGATGTTATGTCGTTATATCCGGGAAATCCGGTCACTCTCACTACGATCTTTCCTTTTACGTCGATACCTGCGTAATCGTCAATGCCCAGGGTTTTATCCTGTATCCCGTATCCTACAAAAACAACAGGAGCAGTAAGGCTCATCTCCATTGAAGCCCTCGATATCATAAAATCGACATTCTCCCTGAATTTATATTCCTGCCCACCTTTGGCAAGAGTAAGCACCGAAGTACCTGCGGGCTGGCTCTCTATCAATGAGAAATTCTGGAAATAGCTCTGTGAAGGACGTGGAGGCGCAGATTGGATCCCTCCGGGAGATGCCGGTCTTACCCTTGGTCCGGACTGAAAATCACCTGCAGGAGCTGCACCAGAGACCTTCAGCATGCTTGCAATATAATCCGC
>JAKLFN010000266.1 GCA_022711195.1 Bacteroidota bacterium | reverse complement strand
AAGAAAATTAAACATCTCGACCTGTGCCCGCAACGGAACTTTTCCCGGCTTAATAAATTTATTTGTAAGCCCGGCATCGAGTTTCCTGGCTTTGACATTATCGTGCCAGAGAATATTAAACATTTTTTTGAGCTCGTTACGTATTGTTTTATCGAATACCGGACAGGTAACCTCAATCCTGTGTTCAATATTCCTGGTCATCAGGTCGGCTGATGAGATGTAAAATTCTTCGTTTCCTCCATTGCAGAAGATCATCAGCCTGCTATGTTCAAGGAACCGGTCAACGATCCCGATAGCTTTTATGTTCTCGCTTGTGTCTTTAAGGTCGGTAACCAGCGAGAACATACCCCTGATTATAAGCTTGATCTTGACGCCTGCCTTGCTTGCTTCATACAGGTTCTCAATTATTTCAGCATCAGTAAGGTTGTTAAGTTTGAGGTATATATAGGCATCCTTTCCATCCCTGGCATTCCTTATCTCATTTTCTATCAGTAAGTTGATCTTGTTTCGTAGTGCAAAAGGAGAGAGTACCAGGTGATAGTAGTTATCCTTCTTGTAATTTACGTTGAAGAAGTTAAATATCTTGTGGACCTCATTTGTGATTTTCAGGTTTGTTGTAAAGAGCAGGTGATCGGTATATACTCTTGCGGTATCTTCATTAAAATTTCCTGTGCCGATGGCGCTGTACCTCTGTGTAAGATCGTTTTTAACCCTGGTTATCAGGAGAAGTTTTGCATGTACTTTTAATCCGGGAACTCCGTAAATTACTTTTACTCCTTCTTCCTGGAGCCTGTTTCCCCAGAGGATATTTGCTTCCTCGTCGAACCTTGCCTGCAGTTCAACCACTGTTGTGACGTGCTTGCCGTTACGTGCGGCATTGAGCAGGGCATTTATTACGCTCGAATTACGGGCAAGCCGGTATAATGTTATCTGAATGGATGTTACATAAGGATCGATGGAGGCTTCCCTCAGAAGGTCGATAAAATGGTCGAACGAATGATAAGGGAAATGCAGCATGATGTCTTTCTTCTTAATAGCAGAAAGAATACTTTTCCCGGCTTGTATATCCTTGTGCGGCACCGGGACAAAAGGCTCATAATAGAACTTTTTCTTTCCAAGCCTGGGGAACCTCATGAAATCTTTCAGATTATGATATCTCTCGGCTGGTATAATAACATCGTCGGGACCAAAATTCAGCTTCCTGGTAAGAATTTTAAGGAGGTCGTCGGGCATCTTTTTATCATAAATGAACCTTACCGGCGTTCCCCATTTTCTCTGGTGAATGCTCCTTGAGAGTTTTTCTATATAGCTTTCCGAGATATCATCGGCTATTTCAAGCTCAGCATCTTTGGTGAGTTTTATTGTATATGCCGCAAATTCATCAAAATCAAAAATGAAGAAAATATCTTTCAACCCGAACCTGATAACATCATCGAGATAGATAATATATTTATCTTCTCCTATTTCAGGCAATACTACAAACCGGGGGAGGACGTTTGTTGGTACTTCAAGCAGGGCATACCTCTTCTTGTCAGTTCCCTTCTTATGTAAGATTATTCCCAGGTAAATCGCGTCATCGGTAAGGTTTGGGAGTTCGGCGTCACTCTCTATTATATATGGCATCAGTCGCGACCGGACTTCTGTAATAAAATAGTTCCTGATGAACACCGTTTGTTCCGGGCTGAGCTGCTTTTCATTTACGAAATGTATCTTATGGCTGTCGAGTTCTTTTATCAGTGAACTGTATATTTTTTCGAACCTGCCATTCTGTGAAAGAACAATCTCCTGAACGTCTTTTAGTGTGGTTTTTGGATTATAACCAAGGACATTCTTCGACTTTGATCCCAGCTGCGAGAGTCGCCTTAAGGTGGCTACCCTGACCCTGAAATACTCATCGAGGTTATTTGAATATATCCCGAGGAACTTAAACCGTTCAATCAGGGGAACATCTTTATTTTCAGCCTCCTGCAGAACTCTTTCGTTAAAAGAGAGCCAGCTGATCTCTTTAGGAGTGTACGATTTGCTCATGATTATTTCTCAGGTTTAAGAAAATATTCCAGTTTTCCCGAGTCGGGGCGGATCTCAGACCAGGAATTTACCTGAAAGGAGAGACACACAATGCTTGTCTTTGTCATAAACTCGCAGCCGCTCTCTGAGAGGCGGTCGGGGATCTCGGTGATGGCAGGATTATGGCCGAAAATAGTTATGGTATCAATGTCATTGCCAGTTCTTTTCAGAGTCTCCAGTAGGTGTTTTATATCTGATTTATGGTAGAGACTGCTATCGGTCAGAATGTTGTCGTGTTTGATGCGGAACTCAGCCGCGAAGATGAATGCTGTTTCCAGGGCTCTGAATGCAGGACTTGTGATGAAAACACCGGGATCTGCTTCTTTCTCCCTGAGCTTAACAGCCATTTCGCGTGATATCACCTTCCCTTTTATGGTGAGTGATCTTTCGAAGTCAGTGATTTCCGGTGCCTGGTCTTCAGCCCTGGAATGCCGGATAAAAATTAGTTTTTTCATTATCAGTCCCCAAAGCTTGTTCCCATATTTTTTGCCTGGACCACGAGGGCATGGTCGGGATCGACGAGCTTAAGCTTTCCTGCGACTTCTGCCAGCGGTACAGAGATAATTTTGTTATTTTTTAGTGCGACCATGTTGCCGAATTCATGTTTCGCGATCATGTCGGCAGCGGCCGTACCATAGCGCGTGGCCAGGACCCTGTCCATCGGTGAGGGGGTGCCTCCGCGCTGAATATATCCCAGAACAGTCTCACGTGTTTCAAGCCCTGTCATCTCAGAGATCGTTGTACCAAGATAGTGTGAAACCGATCTTTCTTTCAAGGGATTCCTGATCCCTTCAGCTACCACAACAATTGAATATGGTTTATTTCCTTCGGCACGGCGGAGAAGATATTCTGCTATCTTTTCTTCTTTATATGGGATTTCGGGTATCAATATAACATCACCGCCGCTTGCCAGTCCCGAATATAGAGCTATCCATCCTGCGTTATGGCCCATCAGCTCAATAAGCATTATTCTTTTGTGTGAGTTTGCCGTAGAGTGGAGCCTGTCGATTGCTTCGGTGGCAATGTTGACTGCTGAATCGAATCCGAATGTAATATCAGTGCCCCATACGTCATTGTCGATGGTTTTGGGAATTCCAATCACATTAAGTCCTTCCTGTGCCAGCAGGTTGGCTGTTTTAAGT
>JAKLFN010000265.1 GCA_022711195.1 Bacteroidota bacterium | reverse complement strand
AGGGCTCGTAGAGTCGGGAGAGGGTATAAGTGTATTTTTGAAATACCCGGGAATGAGGGTAACCATCGATGCTCCCTGGGCAACTCCTTTCTCAGAAATGCCTGCATACCAGAAATTGTTTTTTCCGCCAGGGAGGATCGTTGTTGCCCACCTGGTCTTTTGATCAGGGAGATATGTCAATACTTCTTCTGATGTGTTGAAATAGAACAAGCCTTTATTTCTTTTTGCATAGAAGAAATATTTCCTCCCCGTGAATTCCTTCTTTGGAAAATCTCCCTGGAACTCTCTGAAAATACCTTCCTTCTCATCAAGAAAATAGAGCCCGTTGTTTGAAAAAAGCCATTTGTTGCCTGACAGCGATCCGTAAACTTCCCTCCAGATATTCGTGTCAAAGAAGATCACCGGCTCATCAATTCTTCTTTCAATCTGGTACTCGTGCACAAGTGTATATTCTTTCTGACCTGTTTTCCTGAATTCTTTTACAGTTCTTGTAGTGAGCCATAATGTTGAATCGCCTGAGAAAGAGATCCAGTTTTTCTCAAAATCTGAAAAGTATGGCTTTTCGTCAGTACCGGAAAGTTGGAAAATTTCGACCTTATCATATGGAGATTCAATCCTGATCAGCTTGTCACTAATGATAACTGTAAGGTATCCCCGGGGATCAATGGCAATGCCGTTTACTATAAATGGTTTTATGCCTGCCATCTCCCTGATAGTGGTAAAATTATCACTCTGCCTGTTGTATTTTACCAGCTCCCTGGTGTCGGTCAGCAGCCAAAGAACATTTTCTTTGTCGACAAGAAGCTCATTGATTGAGAAGAATGGTATCGAGGTGGTGTCGTCAGGCTTGTGGAAATAGTTCCGGAATTCATATCCGTCAAAACGGCTCAGCCCGTCCCATGTGCCCAGCCAGAGAAATCCTGAACTGTCCCGCGCTATCGTCCTGACATTATTATGTGGTAATCCCTGTGATGTGGTATATGAACGTATGGTGTAGTTTTGTCCTTCCAGGTTAACCAGCGAAAAAGCAGATAAAAAAAGAGCCGTTAAAATATTTTTTAAAAGGAGGGATATTTTATGCGACATCGTTTAATCCGGAATAATTCACAAAAGAACGCTATTTTTGAGATTTTAAAGAATTAATTATTAAAAAAGAGAGGGGGAGTACGGGTGGACTTTAAGCTTGTTTCAGATTTCGTTCCTACCGGCGACCAGCCGGAAGCCATTGAACAGCTTGTTAACGGGTTAAACAAAGGAGTACCCTACCAGACCCTGCTGGGAGTTACCGGATCGGGTAAGACCTTTACCATAGCCAATGTGATAGAGAAAGTCGGACGACCTGTGCTGGTCATGAGCCATAACAAGACGCTTGCAGCACAGCTTTATGGTGAATTCAGGCAGTTCTTCCCTGAGAATGCCGTTGAATATTTTGTTTCTTATTACGACTATTACCAGCCTGAAGCATACCTCCCAGTTTCCAATACATATATTGAAAAGGATCTTTCAATAAATGAGGACCTTGAGAAGCTGAGGCTCAGCGCAACATCGTCCCTTCTCTCGGGAAGAAGAGATATTATTGTCGTCTCTTCTGTATCATGTCTTTACGGAATTGGCAACCCGGATGATTTTCATTCGAGCACAATACAGGTGACAAAGGATCAGAATCTGTCGAGAAATTATTTCCTGCGCAAGCTGGTTGACAGTCTTTATTCGAGGAGTGAGCTTGAATTCAGGCATGGTACATTCAGGGTTCGCGGAGATACTGTGGATATCTTTCCTGCATATATCGATATTGCCGTCAGGATTGTATTTTTTGGCGATACCGTTGAAGAGATAAGTACATTTGATCCGCTCAGCGGAAACAGGCTTGATGTACACAATGAGTATATTATTTATCCTGCAAATATCTTCGTCACCACGCGCGACAGGATAAACCAGGCGATAAGTCAGATACAGGATGACCTGGTGTTGCAGGTGAACCATTTCAACGAAATAGGACGGAAGGAAGAGGCAAAGAGGATTGAACAGCGTGTTTCATACGACCTCGAAATGATCAAGGAGCTCGGCTATTGCAGCGGTATAGAAAATTATTCGAGATATTTCGACGGCCGTAAGCCCGGTACACGTCCGTTCTGCCTGCTCGATTATTTCCCTGATGATTTTATAACCGTTATTGATGAGAGCCATGTCAGCATACCGCAGGTCAGGGGTATGCATGGGGGAGACCACTCACGCAAGCAAACCCTGGTTGAATACGGATTCAGGCTGCCCGCAGCAATAGATAACAGGCCCATGCGTCTGGAGGAGTTTGAGTCGCTGACAGGCCAGGTAATATTTGTCAGCGCCACCCCTGCCGATTATGAGCTGGAAAAGAGTGAGGGCGTTTTTGTTGACCAGGTCATACGACCAACCGGCTTGCTGGATCCTGTTGTTGAGATCAGGCCGAGCATGAACCAGATCGACAACCTGATGGATGAGATAAGAGCCAGGTCGAAAGCAGGAGAGAGGACCCTGGTGACAACTATAACAAAAAGGATGGCTGAGGAGCTGACAGCCTATTTCCTGAAATTCGATATTAAGTCAAGATATATTCATTCCGATGTTGATACCATCGAGAGGATAGAGATTCTTGAAGGTTTGCGTACGGGGATTTTTGATGTGCTGGTAGGTGTCAACCTTCTCAGGGAAGGTCTCGATTTGCCTGAGGTATCCCTGGTCGCAATACTCGACGCCGATAAGGAGGGATTCCTGAGGTCGTCGAGGTCGCTTACCCAGACAGCAGGCAGGGCAGCACGAAACCTTAACGGAAAAGTTATAATGTATGCAGATACTGTTACCGGAAGCATGCAGATGACCATTGATGAGACCAGGCGCCGGCGTGAGAAGCAGCTGAAGTATAACGAAAAGATGGGTATTACTCCTACACAGATAGTCAGAAAAACAGGATCGACCCTTACCGGCCTGACGAAGAAAGGCGTAGCTGTAAAAGCATATATCGAACCTGAACGTCCTGATGTAGCTGCTGATCCGGTAATTAAATATATGAACCGTGAAGCGCTGGAGAAGACTATAGAGAAAGCGCGCAGGAACATGGAAAAGGCAGCTTCAGAGCTCGATTTCACAGAAGCCGCCCGTTACAGGGATGAGATGGCTGACCTTCAGAAGCTTCTTAAATCCAGGAGCTGACCTTCAGGGATCATAGTTTTATGGCAGACCATTCACGTGATCCGTTGTCGTTGGTAACTGTACC
>JAKLFN010000264.1 GCA_022711195.1 Bacteroidota bacterium | reverse complement strand
CTTCGGTTACGTTAAACTCAATAACTTCTGCGTCGGTTCCGGTCATATACTTGACCTGCGTGACATTCAGGTTAGTGGTATGCCTGAAGATCCTGCTCGCCGCAGCTATCTTTTTGTTAATGATCGTATCGATGCCTGAGTTCTCGGCGAGGTTAATATATTCCATATTCTCAACTTCGGCGATCGTCTTCTTGACACCTTTATTTTTTGCGAGAAGGCATGACAGGATATTTATCTCGGAATTTCCGGTTACAGCGACGAAAACGTCCATTTTGCTGATACCTTCCTGCTCGAGTAGTTCAATGTTCCTGCAATCACCATTGATTATCAGGGTGTTATCGAGTATTTCTGCCAGGTCGGCACACCGGACCGGATCGGAATCGATGAGCTTCACAGAACAGTTCTTCTGCATGTAGAATGCCACATGTTTACCTATCCGGCTTCCGCCCAGTATCATAATGTTCTTGGCTTCAAAACTCTCCTTACCCGATGTCTTCATCATTTCATCGATGCCTTCACGGGTGGAGATGACAAACACGAGGTCGCCCTCCTGGAAATGTTCCTTACCCCTTGGAATAATTGTTTTCTCATTCCGTTTTATCGCTACTGCCCGGTATTTATCTGTTTTGTTGGTTATTGATACCTCTTCGAGACTTTTATTAAGGATGGGTGCATTTTCGTCGAGTCTCTGTACGAACATCGAGAGCATGCCTCCTGAGAACTCCATATATTCTGTTGTTCCTGTCTCCTGGAGCAGGCCCAGCACCTCGCGTGCGGCAATAAGCTCAGGGTAGATGAGCGAGTCGATCCCGATCGCCCTGAAGAAGTCAAGATTGTATTTGTCGAGATAGTCGAGATTATCAATCCGGGCGATGGTCTTTACAGCCCCGTACTTCTTTGCAAGGATTGATGATGTTATATTAGTGTCCTCGGAATGGGTCACCGCGATAAAAAGATCGGTCTTTTTACGGAGGACCTCCTGAAGTATCCTTACCGAGGTTGCCGAACCATGAAAGGTGAGAACGTCGAGTGTCGACTCAAGAGGCTTAAGCCTTTCGTCCTCGGGGTCTATAATTATGATTTCATGATTCTCGTTCGAAAGCATCTTGGCAAGATGAGAACCTACTTCCCCTGCACCTGCAATTATTATTCTCATGATAACCGTGGAAAAAGAACACAAAATAAGGTATAAATACCGTAATACTCAAGTTTTTTGATACAATAATTATCATTTCTGTCATGGCAGTTTTGTTCGAAAGGCGCCTTGATCAGCTATAAAATGAAGGGTATCGCTCTTCAGCGACCTTAATATCCATACCCCCTGGGCAGAAGGCCTGTTCCCGGTTGTGACAATTACAGCTTCGGGCTTTTTAACCGTTTGTGTTATTCTGGCTATTGAAGGCTTTTTCCCTGTCAGAACTATGATGTCAGGTTCAGATTCTGACAGGATGTTGAAATTGATGACATTGGTGAGGAGGATGGTTTTATCACCGGTATTCAGAAGCACTGGCAGTTTTTTCACCATGTGAATCGTGGTTTTAAGGCCCAGCACAGCGCTGTGTCTCTCTATTTCAGGGCCTGCCTGGGCGCTGTCGCTGTAAATAAAAAGGTTCCGTCCTGTTCTTACTGCAGCCGGAGAATATCCCGTTGAATTGTAGATAATTATCTCTGATGACCTCCTGGTTGATATAGAGGTGACCGTACCCGCTATTACCAGCAGAAGTGAAAAGGTCAGGGGAACACTTACAGGCAGCGATTTTCTGTTCAGGAGGAAACGGAACCATACAAACAGTGTCACGGAGAAAAGAATGCAGACCGGCACGGTGAGCCCTATGTTATCGATTGTTGACAGAGGCAGGGAGGCCGCCTTTGCCGTTAGAAATTCAGTGGCACCTGTAAGGAAATCAAGTAGTTTCGCAAGAGGAAAAGAGATAAACCTCAGAGGAAAGGTCAGTGGAACGAGTGATCCGATAATTATGACCAGCGATGAGAGTGGTACAATAATGATGTTCGACAGAATGAACCAGGTGGGGAACCTGTTGAACAGCAACACCGTCAGGGGCAGGGTGCCTGCCTGGGCCACGATCGTCACTGCAGCCGACTGCCATACCAGGTCGAACATACGGCGCCTGAACTTAAGAAGAAGGTAAAAGTCGCGATAGAAGTAAATAATAAAGATAACTGCCGAGTAGGAGAGGAGGAATCCTGCATCGAAGATCACCGATGGTCTGATGACCATTAGTATAAATGCCGACGCCAGTACCGAGTTAACCTGGTTCACAGGCCGCTTCATTATGTTTCCAGCCTGCAGGAAAGTAAACATCAGAGCAGCCCTCATTACCGAAGCCGTAAGCCCGGTTACATATGCAAACCACCAGAGAAGAAGGATTGTTATGACACTTCTCAGGATTGACAGACGGCCTTTCAGAAAGAAGAGCATCCTGAATACAAACATGCTGAGTATCATGGCATGCAGTCCCGAGACAGCCATTATATGCATTATCCCTGCCTTCATGAAGTGTTGCTTCTGCTCAGGTTCAAGCATACTTTTCTGACCGAGGGTAATGGCGGCTACAAGCGCCAGCCTTTCGCCGGTGATACCCCTTTCACTATACATATCTATGATCCTCTGCCTTGTTATCAATGCCCTCTGTTGGAGCTTCCTCTTAACCTGTGAAGAGAAACTAATAATATCACTGCTGTCGGTAAATGAATAATACTTTATCCCCCTGTTTTCCATATAAAACCTGTAGTCAAACTCAAAGGGATTACCACGGTTCCTGATTGGGAAAGGTTTGCATCTGAATGTTATCCTGTCACCGGGCCGATATGATTTACACATGGAATTGTGCCGGTGATACAGGAGAACAGATCCTTTTACCGGAGCCGGTTTACCTTCGTAAATTGCTGATTCGAGGCAGACTACCATTTTATATGTCTTTTCTTTTCTTTCGGGATAGTCAGCCAGGAAGCCTGAGAAATATGTCTCTTCACTGCTGAGCGTGGTCAGTGATGATTTCTCCTGAAGGAAAAGTAAGAGACCTGTTACGAAGAGTGCAAGAGTAAGTGCGGCGCCATAAAGGAGGTTTGTAAAGCGCCGGTTATAAAAAACTGAAAGTGCCAGCCCTGTAACGGCTATAATCCCGGCTGAGATAATGAACAATTTATGCGGGGTAAAGAAGTATCCGCACAAGATACCGGCA
Organism: Bacteroidota bacterium; assembly: GCA_022711195.1. The sequence continues at coordinate 70 of JAKLFN010000264.1, read as the reverse complement.
CAGAAAGGAATACCGATACGCAGGAATGGTATTTCCCTGTTTAGCACAGCCTGCAGTTATGAGACTATGC
>JAKLFN010000263.1 GCA_022711195.1 Bacteroidota bacterium | reverse complement strand
AAGCCCGAGGATAAACGAAGCATACCTTGCCCTCGGTGATTATTTCTACCAGAATAAAAATTACCGGAAGGCAGCTGTTTACCTTGAACAGGTCCGCAGATGGGAACTGTCGGAGGAAAAGCTTCCGGAATATTTTTTTCGGCTGGGATATTCACAGATGATAAAAGGTGATAAACCCAGGGCTATGCTGATGTTCTCAGAAATAAAGGACATCGACACAGAATATACACCTCCGGCGCTTTATTATTTTTCTCACCTGGCTTATGAGCAGAAGATGTATGAGACAGCCCTGGATGGATTTCTGCGCCTGCAGGATGATGAGACTTTCGGCGGTGTGGTGCCATTCTACATTGTCCAGATACTTTATCTTAAAAAAGATTACGACCAGATCCTCGCAACAGCACCCGGGCTGCTGAAGTCTGCAGGAGAGGCCAGGGCCGTAGAGATCTACAGATTTATCGGCGACGCCCACTTTAACAGGGGAAACTATGCGGGAGCCCTGCCATACCTCGAAAAATTTGCCACAGGCACCAAAATGAGCGCCCGCGAGGATAAATACCAGCTTGGTTATTGTTATTACAAAACAGGGAAAACAGACGAAGCTATTAAACTATTCAGGGAAATAGGCGCCGGCAATGATCTTCTCAGCCAGAATATCTGGTTCATTCTGGGCGACTGTTACCTGCAGAAGGGCGATAAGAAAAGAGCCCAGTTTGGTTTCCAGGAAGCTTCAAAACTGAGTTTCGACAGGAATATCCAGGAACAGGCACTCTTCAGCTATGCCAAACTTTCTTATGAAACTTCCTATTCTCCCTTCGGTGAGGTTATAAGGGCCTTCGAAGATTATATCGACCGCTTTCCTGCATCTGAAAGAATCGATGAAGCCTATAACTACCTGGTAGGCACCTATATGCAGGTCAGGAATTACAAGGCGGCGCTAGCTTCCCTCGACCGGATCCCCAATAAGACGGCAAAGCTGGAAGAAGCATACCAGAGGGTGGCCTTTTTCAGGGGACTTGAATTGTTCAAAAATATGGAGCTGGAACCGGCGATGGCAATGTTTGAAAAATCTCTGAAATATGAAAAATATAACAGGCAGTTAAGAGCCAGGGCTGTCTATTGGAGAGGTGAAGCAAACTACAGGCTGGGACGATTCGAGGCTGCAAGGGAAGATTATTCGACATTCCTCGGAATACCGGGTTCTTCAACACTGGGAGAGAACCAGCTGTTAAGGTATAACCTGGGTTATGCACTCTTCAACCTGAAGGATTATACAAACGCCATAACTCACTTTAAGACCTTTGAAACAGAAGTCGTTAATGTGAGAACCGAAACAATGGTCGATGCACGAAACAGGATCGCGGACTGCTATTACATAACCACAAATTATCCATCGGCAATAACATACTACGACAAAGTGATTGACTATGGAGAGATTGATGCCGATTATGCAATGTTCCAGAAAGGCTTTTCCCTTGGCCTGATGAACGATGAAAGAGGAAAAGCCGATGTTCTCTCCTCACTCACAACAAGGTATCCTTCATCAGCTTACGTTCCTAATGCCATCTTCGAGAGGGGAAGGGCTTATGTTGTACTGGAAGATAACCAGAAGGGGGAGGCAGATTTCAATACCGTTATAAATTCTTTCCCCGAGAGTCCGTTTGTCCCCAGGGCTATGGTTCAGCTGGGGCTGTTATATTATAATACTGATCAGAACGAAAAGGCAATTTCACAGTATAAAGCGGTTGTGGAGAAGTACCGTTCAACACCCGAAGCCAGGGCAGCCCTGACAGGTCTCAGGAACACCTATGTTGAGATGAATGATGTTGAATCATATTTTGCATATATCAAGACACTGCAGGGTTATGGAGATGTCAACCTTGCAGAGAAGGATTCACTGTTATATTCTTCGGGAGAGAATCTGTTTTTCACAGGAAAGTATGACCGTGCAGCAGAGATCTTCAGAAGCTATCTTAATGAATTCCCCTCGGGCAGCTTCCTGCAGAATTCACAGTTTTATCTAGCCGAATGCCTTAAGAGAACAGGAGGCAATGATGAAGAAGCGCTCAGACTCTACCTGGTTGTGGCTAATGCCCCGGTGAACCAGTTCACTGAGCAGGCTGTCAGCGCTGTGGCGTTGCTCTATTTTGCAAAGGAAGATTTTAACTCATCACTGGCATACTTTGAGAAGCTGGAAAAGGGAGCCACAACCTCTGAGGTAAAGATAGCCGGATTGAGAGGTGAGCTGAGGTCGGCATACCAGCTGGGTGACGCTCAGAAGACAATTTCTGCTTCTGAGAAGATCACAAATACACCTAATGTACCTGAGGAGCTTACACGTGAAGCGGTATTTATGAGAGCCAAGGCTAATTACAGCCTGAATAATTATGACAGCGCACTGTCCGATTTCAGGAAGACTTCCGGAGAAGTTGTAAGTGCAGAAGGCGCAGAATCGAAATACCGTGTTGCTGAAATACTTTTTAAGAAAGACCAGGTCGAGGAATCTGAAAAGATAGTAACTCAATTTATTGATCAGAACACCCCGCATCAGTTCTGGATGGCAAGGATGTTTATCCTGCTGTCAGACATCAGCCTCCGAAAAGGAGATAAGCTGCAGGCACGGGTGACACTCGAAAGCCTCCGCGATTATTATTCAATCGATAACGACGGAATACTTGATGAGGTGAAGGCAAAACTCGACTCCATCAATTCAGGCAGTTAAAGCTAACTTAAATCAAGGCAATGAAAAAGATCATCATAATATTTTCTCTCGCAATACTGGTCATCCCGGCGGTCAGGACACAAACACCACAACAGGATATGAACAGGGAGGTCACTCTCTACAATCCTTATAAACCTTCGCTTCCCGACTTCAGGAAAAGAAGCTATCTGCCTGATATTACCGATACATCGAGGCTGAGGCCTGACTTTACATACAACGTTGTCACAAAAGCTTACGCACCTGAATATACTATCAGCCCTATAAAACCGGCATCGTTGCTTCCCGATCCTCTCCCCAAACTTTACAAGAGCTTTCTGAAACTCGGGTTCGGGAACTATATTACTCCAATGGCAGAGCTGAGCATCACTAATGAACGATCGAAAAAAGGCGCTATAGGATTCTATGCAAGTCATTTTTCAACAAACGGAACCATACGCCTGAAAGAGGATGTCGACAAGGTGTTTGCCGGATATATGGATAATGATATTGCTCTGTATGGAAAGAAATTCCTGAAAGGTAACCTTCTTGAAGGTGCAGTTGGTTTTTCACAGAAACTCAGGTATGCATACGGCTATG
>JAKLFN010000262.1 GCA_022711195.1 Bacteroidota bacterium | reverse complement strand
CTTAATATTTGCATTGCCTCCTCCCTCCCCGTGCCGCAAAACTCCTCCTCGGCTTTATAGTCTGAACACACCTTTGGCCTTGACGGGTCACCCCAGAGAGCACATCTGTAATCGTCGAGCAGATGAATACACCTTACCCCCGCCGGCTTACCGTCAGGCATTCCAGGGATAGGTGACGAAATTGAAATTGCAATACAGCATGCTCCGCAACTCTGGCGACATTCCATCATGGGAAGATAAAAGAACAAAGATAAAAGATAAAAGACCAAAGACCAAAGACCAAAGACCAAAGACCATAGACCCCCGCACCATCGCACCATCGCACCCCCGCACCATTGCACCATCGCACCATCGCACCCCCGCACCATTGCACCATCGCACCATCGCACCATTGTACCATTACACCATTGTACCATTGTACCCTTTTATTATCTTTACACATTATGAGAATCGATATTCTGACAGTATGCCCTGAATTGCTTGAGAGCCCTCTCAATTTTTCGATCGTCAGGAGAGCCCGTGACAAAGGTCTGGTAGAAATAAATGTCGTCAACCTTCACGATTTTGCCAGCGACAAATATAAAAGCGTTGATGATTATGCTTTCGGCGGCGGAGCAGGAATGGTGATGATGATTGAACCTGTCTTTAAGGCGATTGAAAAGTTAAAAGCCGAAAGGGAATATGATGAGATAATCTATACCTCTCCTGATGGAGAAAGATTCAACCAGAAAACCGCCAACAGGCTTTCACTCCTTAAGAACATAATTATTCTGGCCGGACATTATAAAGGTATCGATCATCGGATACGTGAACACCTTGTGACGATGGAAATATCTATCGGCGATTATGTCCTTTCGGGAGGAGAACTTCCGGCCGCAGCAATTACCGATGCTATCGTACGTCTTATCCCCGGCGCCCTGGGCGATGAGCAGTCGGCTCTCTCCGACTCCTTCCAGGACGATCTGCTGGCACCACCGGTTTATACAAGACCTGCGGAGTTCATGGGATGGAAAGTGCCTGATGTCCTTCTCTCAGGTCATGCTGCAGAAATTGAGAAGTGGAGGCATGAGCAGTCTGAAGAGAGGACACGCATGCTTAGGCCGGATCTGTTTAAATAGTCGTGCAGTCTTGCAGTGGTTTATATTCTAAGTTAAATAAAAAAGCTACGAGCTCTCTATTCTATTATGTTTCACCATTGTACCCTTCGACCGCCGTACCTCGGCGAAGGCGGTTTGTACCGTTGCACCGTCACTGCTCACGAAGCGAAGCAATCTCCGACTTCATCCCGTTAATCAAATCCGACAGCTCATCTATCTGCTGCTGCTGTTCCTTAACAGCTTCCAGCAAAATAACTGATAACTTCTCGTATGATACTGATTTAAAACCATTATCATCAGTTCGTACGAGTTCAGGATAGATAAGTTCCACATCCTGGGCGACCAACCCTACCTGCTTTCCTTCTTCGAAACCCAACTGAGGAAATTCATCGGTCTTCAGATTGTAGGTGACCGGATTAAGATCCGCAATTTGTGTCAGGACATTTGTCAATGGCATTATGTTCTCCTTCCAGCGTACATCTGATCCTGTCCAGGCGCCGGAACTGCACCATGCTGTTCCATTCACGGTAAGCTTATATGAAGGGGAAACAGTTCCGATGCCGACATTCCCACCATGGATCACAGTCAGTGCCTGGCCTCCAACATAAGTGTTCCCAGTTGACAGGTTGAAGCTGAAAGGGCGCAGGGTGCTCCAGGTGCCGTCGGGATCGCCTGATAAAGTTGCAAGAAGGTAAAAATCCGATCCGTCATTCCTGATAATCGTGCTATAGCTCGATCCCCTGATCCTTAACCCGTTGTAAGCTCTCGAAGCTATTTCGCCGTTAACATCAAGGGTGTATGCCGGCGGATTTACCATAATACCTACAGCTCCGCTCTTAAGGACAGTGACAGCATTTCGTCTGACGATCGATGATCCGACCTGGTAACCATTACCTATCATAAAGAGCGGATCAGAAGAAACCCATGAGTCGGTTGTTCCGTTGTCGGTGTTCCAACGTCCGACAGCTGTCGCGTTATAGCTGTAAACATAGAGATGATACCCCAATGCCACAGATCCTTGACCGTAAGTCCTGTTGATACGCCCAAAGGCTATTGAATTGGCTTCACTGGCTGTATTTCCTGTACCCATTGTCATTGTGCCATTGCCTGAGGAGGTGTTTCCATATCCTATTGCTATTGAACCACTTCCGGAAGCCAGGTTAGGCTTTTGATAGAGCATCAGTGTTGGAGGAATACCATATGAGCCCCAGTGGCCTATTGAGATGGTCCTGTAGTTTGTAGCCCTGGCCCTTTCGCCAATGGCAAGAGAAAAACGGTCACCTGAAGCTTCGCTGGCCATCCCGATTGCTATATTTCCGCTTCCGTTCATGGTCTTTGCTCCGAGACCGAAAGCAATTGAGTTTGTACCACTGGCCTTAGTATAAGTATCGGGGATTGACAGACCGGTGACTGTATCTATCTCGGCAGAACCGTAGGCATAGCTGCCTAATCCATCGGCAACAGCGCTCTCACCAAAGGCAAATGAGAAATCTCCTGATGCAGTGGCATTTCGTCCGATGGCAGTGGAATAATCTCCCCTGGCTATTGCCTTGTATCCAAGAGCCTGTGACCAGTTGCCCTTTGCTTTTGATTCAAAACCACTGGCAAAAGAGTTGATCCCGACGGAGTCCCTGTCTTCAACAAGCACCTTTCCTGTAATAAAAGCGTTCTTCAGAGGATACCACAATATCCTGTTTTCAGATGGGATGATCTTCCCGAGAGTATCTATTTCAACATTGAGGAAGCTCTTATTATTGCCTTTTGTCGCATCGAATCCACCTACAGCAAATCCACCCTTCCTGCCTTTGCCTGCGTTTGTGTCGTCGATATACAGCCTTATGCTGTCGGCTGAAATATCGAGATAATTCTGAACCGTTCCTTTTGTAATGTCATAACCACCAACCGCAAAACCTGATTTCTTCCCTTTGGTCAGAGGATCTTCGTCGAGATATATTCTAACGCTGTCGTCCGTGACTACAAGATACTCTTTTCGTGTCGCCTTGGTCATGTCAAAGCCTCCTACTGCAAAGCCGCCCTTGGGTCCTTTTGAACCGTCATCGACATAGATCCTGACACCTTCATTATATACTGCAAAGATGGTTTGCCCGTCTTTATTCTTCACTTCAAAGAGAGCTTCATCGAGGCTTACAGCCTCACCCTCAATGGCAAGTTTTTTTACCGAACCTGCAAGTCCGCCGGCAACCTGTGA
>JAKLFN010000261.1 GCA_022711195.1 Bacteroidota bacterium | reverse complement strand
TCCCGTGCTGAAAGGCAGGTTCTATTCAGGGGTCATGCCGCTGTGGGCATTATCCCTGTACTCCAGGATATCTCCCGGCTGGCAGTCAAGAACCTTGCAGATCGCATCAAGGGTGGAAAACCTGATCGCCCTTGCTTTCCCGGTCTTCAATATGGAAAGATTTGACAGGGTCAGATCAACTCTCTCTGACAGCTCATTGAGCGACATCTTCCGTCTGGCCATCATTACGTCGAGGTTTACAATAATCGGCATGACTAGACTGTTAAATCATTTTCATTCTGGAGCTCGACTCCTCTCTTAAAGATAGTCGCAATTACATAAACTACTGCTGCCATCAGGATGAAGGCCTTGCTGTCAGCCCAAAACCTGTCGAGTGGTGAGGTATCGAATCCATAATGAGTCAGGCCCATGGTAATCTGCCGGGCAACGAAACTGATAATACCGATGGCAAGCGTTACATAACTGATCTTTGTAATCTGAGCGGATGCAAAGTTGCTGAACGGCTTTTCGATGTCAAACTTTAGCAGCAGAACAATGACCACATAGAACAGGTATGCCTTCAATACCGAGATGAACAGTATGAAGCCGTACAGACCAAAATATACCCATTGGTTAATATTGTAAATCTGGCTTAAATCGAGCTTCTCATAAAGATTCCCGACAACCTCAGGCTTGAAGAGGCTGTATACAAAATTGACAAGCAGGGCGCCGGCTTCGATGCACAGACCGACAAATATTATCCAGGCGACAACATTCAACGCGATAAATACGAAGCGATTACTTTTTGACATAATTGACAATTGTTTTGGTTACGCCTCAAAGATAATAACAATTTATTGTTTATCAATAATTATTTATCTATTTTAAGATTATTTTTATTGAAATGACAGAGATTGCCGCTCATTTCTGACCGAACCTGCTGACCGGAAATACTGATCAAAGGCCAGAGCTGCCTTCTGGCAAAGTAACATCAGCCTCGCAGGATCTTCTCCATCTTCCTCCCTTTGGCAAGCTCATCCACCAGCTTATCAAGGTACCTGACATTCCTGGTCAGTGGATCCCCGATCTCCTCAACACGATATCCGCAGATCATCCCGGTGATTAACTGAGCGTTGGGATTGAGTGAAGCCTGCTCAAAGAATTTCTCGAATGTCACATTCTCGTCAATCAGCTCCCGGAGCTTCTGTTCCCCGAAACCTGTCAGCCACTCAATCACCTGATTCAGTTCCTCTTCCGTCCTCCCTTTTTTCTGAACTTTGGCCAGATAGAGGGGATATACAGATGAAAAAGTCATTTTTGCTATTCGTTGATTCTGTGTGTCCATATTCTGTGTTTCATTATTCATGGCCCGGTTAACCATATCAGGAGCCAGACTGATTTGGGCCTGATCACCTGACAAACATACCAATAATCCTGTCCGGCTTCATTTCAGCAGGTTGTTTATGGCAAATCTTATTCTTTCATCAGTGGGACCCTCTGCATACCCCTTAATTATCTCTCTGATTACACGCTCCTGATCGAGGATGAAAAATACCGGATATGACCCGATTGTGTAATTATTAAGTGTTTCCCTGTCTGCCTGCAGGAATGTATAGTCAAACTGGTTTCTGCTCATGTAATTTCTGAGTGAATTGAGGTTTTTGCTGGTACACTCTATTGCCACAAGCGCGCAATCATCCTTTCCGTATTCCCTGCTTATCTCTTTCAGAAAGGGAATCGACGCCCTGCATGGTCCGCAACTTACACTTGTGAACTGTATAAGAACCACCCTGGCGGTTATATCAGCCAGCGAGACAGTTTGATTATCGGCTGACTGAAGTGTCCACTCCGGAGCTTCACGATTTAAGAGCTCACTCTTCTTTTCATCTGTAGTTTTGAGGCCATACTGCCTTATTTCGTAATCAGGCGGAAAGAAATCTGCAGCCCTGAAATCATTGATATCAAGCTTGTTAAATTCCGGGTCATGAGATGTCGAAACCGAGATATCATGAGTCATCTCGCGCCTTACCTTATATGGAAGATCTGTCTCCTTATCTATCCACAGTTCATAAATTGAGGTGTTGTCTCCATAAGTATAAGGTGAAGGAGGCATATGGACGGCTTTACCGAAGAACTCAACCTGCTCATCCTCATGTATAGTCAGACGCACAAACACATCCCCCTCCCGTTCTTCCATCTCAAGGGCAATACTGTCACCAGTAGTGATGGCATAGTTGATTATACTTGTCACATAGTTATAGAAGGGAGCTCCCACCGGTCTGAATGGCAGCGACCTCACCCTGAAACTGTCAATCACTATAACCTTTTCTTCGTCATAGAAGGTCGCCCGCATGCGACCATCGTAACAATAAGATGCCTTTGTCCCTGTCAGGGAGTCAAGTGCCACAAAGCTTGACCCTATTGCAGTATCAGACGGATTCCTGTACTCCCTGAAAAATCTCCGGAAGACGAAGGAAGCTGCTGTATCACCAGGGCTCCATGATTCCCCGTAATCATAGTAAGATGCCGTTTCTATCTTGCTGAGGTTGATCAGTACCGCGTTCAGGTACTCTTTTGATGTGTAGTCCCTGCCGCACGAGGCAAGCAGCAGGATTAGCATTGCAAGGCTGAAAATCTGTCTTTTCATCATAAACGCCATCAGGCCCTGGTAAGCGGTTACGATATCTACTTTCGCCACCTGCCTCCGGTTTTCCGGGATACATTCACTGAGTGATTTCATTGATCAGTTGGATTTTTGATATTCAGATCCGCATTCAAAGCAGAACGTCCGGTGAACGCAAAGTGTTGATCCGCATTGCGAACAGGTTCTTCTCTCGGTCTCGAAAGCCAGAAACAGGTCCATCCCCTGCTCCTTTATCATGGCAAGGTTATCGAAGAAACTCGTGCCATACCTGGTTTTGTATCTTTTATCAAGATTCCTTAGTCTCCGGCACGGATATTTCGGACATTCATAGCAGAATTTCGACTCCGTCTCCTTAAGCAGATCACAGTTTATCACTATGCAGTCACTGCAATACGAGGGCTTATTGTCAGCATCGGACCTGCACCCGGGACAGTGGTTCTCATTCCTCATGAATCCGAGACATGATCCGCAATTCATGCCGCATGGAGCTATCATCTCCTTTTCGAACACGATAGTCGTGTTAAATTTCTTCTTTTCAAACGACTTTCTCATTGCCGTAACTTTATGCCGATCAGTATCCGGATAATAGAATAAAGTAACAATTGTTTTGCCCCCCTTAAAAATAGAACAAACATCCCTATTTTTATAGAAATAGTTATTTGTTCTGATCAAAGTATGGATGAATAT
>JAKLFN010000260.1 GCA_022711195.1 Bacteroidota bacterium | reverse complement strand
TAATCTCCAGATCAGTATCAATTTGAAAATCTGACACGTAGGATTGTGGTTTTTCTTTTACCGGCTGGGTGCCTGCTTTGATTGGTTCCTCAGCCCTGGCAGCCGGTTCACTTTCCCTTAATTCCTGCAGTGCTTCATTCAGTATCCGCTGGTAGGTTTCGAATCCGACATCGGCAATAAATCCGCTTTGTTCTCCGCCGAGAAGATTTCCGGAGCCTCTTATATCGAGATCCTGCATAGCTATGTTAAATCCGCTGCCCAGTTCCGAATACTCTTCTATTGCTCTGAGCCGCCGGCGTGCATCATGTGTCAGACCCGACAGGGGAGGAGCAAGGAGATAACAGAATGCTTTTTTATTGGACCGACCAACCCTGCCTCTGAGCTGATGAAGCTCTGACAGCCCGAAATGCTGAGCATCGTTTATGAAAATAGTATTAGCATTCGGTATATCCAGTCCCGACTCAATGATTGTTGTTGCAACCAGTACATCATAATCGCCCTGAATAAAATCGAACATGACATTCTCGATAGTCTGCCCGTCCATTTTACCATGGACGACTGCTGTTTTAACATTTGGACAGATCCGGTGAATTTTATTCTGTATCTCAGCAATATTTTCGACCCTGTTATGAATAACAAATACCTGGCCTCCCCTTGATACCTCATATTCAATACCTTCTTTGATTATCTCCTCATTGAAACCATGTATTTCGGTTACAATCGGCATCCGGTTGGGGGGAGCTGTATTGATAATTGAAAGATCGCGGGCTCCCATCAGCGAAAATTGCAGGGTTCGTGGAATGGGGGTAGCTGTAAGTGTAAGAGTATCGACATTTGCTTTAAGGGTTTTAAGCTTCTCCTTTACCGAAACGCCGAACCGTTGTTCCTCATCAATTATCAGGAGGCCCAGGTCTTTGAACCTGATTTCTTTGCCGGCAAGCTTATGAGTACCGATAATTATGTCGATCTTTCCCTCCGCAAGATCTGCAATGATCCTTTTTTGTTCAGCAGGTTTTTTATGCCGGCTAAGGTATTCTATATTACACGGGAATCCTTTGAGCCGTGAAGTGAAAGTTTTATAATGCTGTAATGCGAGGATTGTCGTCGGCACCAGCACCGCGGTCTGCTTGTTATCGGCTGCCGCTTTAAATGCTGCCCTGATAGCGACCTCGGTCTTCCCGAACCCTACATCACCGCAAACCAGACGGTCCATAGGATTTGGCCTCTCCATATCTTCTTTTATTGCCACTGTTGCTGTGAGCTGATCCGGAGTATCTTCATATATGAATGATGCTTCAAGCTCGCGCTGGAGATATGAATCCGGTGAAAAAGTGTAACCATCGGAGGCCATCCTTTTTGCATATAGTTTTATAAGATCCCTGGCAATATCCTTTACCTTGCTTTTGGTAGCCTGTTTCAGTTTCTGCCAGGCACCCGAGCCAAGCTTATAGATCTTTGGCTCGGCACCGTCTTTCCCCTTGTATTTTGATATCCGGTGAAGGGAATGGATACCGACGTAAAGAATGTCATTATCCCGGTAAACAAGCTTAATGGCTTCCTGGATCTTTCCGTTTACCTCTATCTTTTCCAGCCCGCCGAACTTTCCTATCCCATGATCGATGTGAACCACATAATCGCCGGGATTGAGCCCGGTAAGCTCCTTGACCGAAATACTCTCTTTTCGAGTGAAATAACCTCTTATCCTGAATTTGTGGTATCGGTCGAAGATCTGATGGTCGGTATATACCGATATTTTAATATCATGATCAGTGAAGCCCCCGTGGAGATTGAAAAGTAAAGGTTTGAATCTGACACCAGGATTGATCTCTGCAAAAATATCACTGAGCCTGTCGATCTGTGACTGGCTCTCTGAGATTATAAATGTGCTGTAACCATCAAGATTGTTTGAAACCAGCCGGCCGGTCAGAAGTTCAAAGTTCTTATTGAAAACCGGCTGGGGTTCGGTCCGGAAATCAAATCTGACCTTGTCTGCCGGCACGCCTGCCCTGGTAAATTCAACAGTCCTGAATTTTTCAGTTTCTTCAATAAACCGGCTTCCGGTCATTATCAGTTCTTTCCTTGCGGATAATTGTCCTTCTTCCTCCCTCCTGACAACCTGTGAGAAAATATCATTTATCTTTTCTTTTATATAGGACGGATCTTCCATCCAGATGACTGCTGACTGAGGCAGAAAATCTGTAAAAGAATCGTTGACTTCTTCTATCGAAATATCCTGGATATTGGGAATTACCGATATCTTATCACATATAGAGACCGAAAGCTGGTCGTCGGTATTAAAAGTCCTCAGGGAGTCAACTTCATCTCCAAAGAAGTCAATCCTGTAAGGCAGATCGGCGGAATAGGAGAATACATCCGCAATACTTCCCCGGATAGCATATTGCCCCGGTTCATTTACAAAGTCAGCCCTTTCGAAATTATATTCATGAAGCACTTCCTCCAGGAATTCAAGAGATAACCTGTCTCCTTTATTTATTGTAAAAGTATTTTTTTTAAGGTTCCTTTTGCTTATCACTTTTTCCATCACCGATTCGGGATAGGTGACGATTATCCCCTTTCGTTTTCCTGATGACAGGAAATTAAGCACTTCCGTTCTGAGGACAATATTTGCAGGTTCGGTCTGCTCGTACTGAACAGATCGTTTATATGTCGATGGGAAGAAGAAGACAGCATCATTGCCGGCCAGAGAGGAGAGATCATTATAAAGGTATGCCGCATCTTCCTTTTCAGGTACTATGGCGACATGGATCATGGGAGTCTGCAGAAAGACCTTTGCAATAGCTATTGCTTTTGATGATCCGGACAAACCTGTTACGGCGATTCTGCCGGTTAAATTATTACGGACCGCTTCTGTTAATCCCGAAAGTACCGGATGATCATTAAACAGACCTGTGAGTTCGTTATCTTTCATTTGCAGAAATGTGGCTGCAAATTTAATATCTATTTACCGGAAATTAATCAATCCTGGAAGCTCATGCAGAATAAAGTCTCCTTTCCCGGGCTTGACACTACCTTCAGGCTCCCGCCATGTGCTCCCATGATCTGTTTTGAGATGCTCAGTCCGATGCCGGATCCTTTTTCTCTGGTTGTGAAAAACGGAATGAATATCTCCTCTAGGTAAGCCTCACTTATTCCCGGACCATTATCACAGACACAGACCTCGGGATTCATGTTATAACCCCGGCGGGATATGACTCTGATCCTGCCCTGCGGATTGTTTTCATTGGCTTCAATAGCATTTTTGATAATATTGATAAGAGCCAGTGAAATAAGGTTTTCATCGGCATATATCTCAAGGCCGGGATCACGGTTTTCGAAAGA
>JAKLFN010000026.1 GCA_022711195.1 Bacteroidota bacterium | reverse complement strand
CGGGACCTTGTAGTCGGAAGCCACATGTCCCAGCGATGAATAGAAGACTCTTCCTTTTCCATATACTTTCTTCCAGGCCACAGGCATTGTGCAGCCTCCGATCCAGTCGGCTTTCTGGTCAGTAAAGGTAGTTGTTGCGAGCACTTTTACGTTTGGATCGACATGCATATAATACTGTTCGGAGTGCATCGCAAATCCTGTAAGACCCTTAGTGACAGGGTCATTCTTATCTGTTATTTCAACAGTATAATCGATCACTCCTCCCGGGTGTGCCACCCACTGGCCTCCTGTCATGAACTGGTACTCAGTATTGTTTCTGAACGAATCGCACAGACCACCGTGCCAACCGGCAATTCCGACTCCGTTCTTCACAGCATCCAGGAGCGCTTTCTCCTGTGGACCGGTGATCGTTCCCATGGTCCAGGCCTGAATAATAAGGTCGAAATCTTTTTTAAGATCATAATTAATATATGAATCGAGTGTTTCGGAAACTACGACCTTTGCCCCTTCCGATTCAAGCCATGGTACGAATATATCGCGGCACTTATCGGGTTCATGGCCCATCCATCCGCCCCATACATAAAGGATCCTTTTACCCTTAAGGGGTGAATCGGCCTGGGCAGATAATAAAGAACTGTTCGAAAAAAGGAGTATTAAGATGATAGCTCCTGCTGAGATGAAATTACGGCGTGATATCATGGTTCAAATATTTTTGTCCAAGTTAATTATTTTAATCTTTTTATAAATCCCGTCACCGGTTAAATCAGAACAGCAAAATGCAAATTATGATCATGCCATAATAAATGTTTGCATCAAATTGTTGTTTTATCCGTCTTTATCCTTGAAACCAAACAAAACTGTAACCTTTCATGAAAAGAATCCTTACCACGATGACGCTTTTCCTGGTAATTCTTACAGCAGCCTTTGGACAGGATCTCCCCAAAAAGAGATATAAGGCTACCAGGATTTCCGATCCCCCCGTAATTGACGGCACTCTTGATGAGCCTGTATGGCAGTCCGGCGAGTGGACAGACGACTTCACACAGAACGAACCCTATAACGGAAGGCCTGCTTCACAACGTACAGAATTTAAAATTCTCTTCGACGATGATAATATTTACTTCGGAATAAAAAATTTTGACACCGATCCCGACAGTATCATTAACCGTCTTACCAGGCGTGACCAGACCGATGGCGACATGGCAGGAGTAATTTTCGACAGTTTCCATGATCGCCGTACCGGCTTCCTGTTCGGAGTTGCATCTTCAGGAGTGAAATGGGATATTATGCTCACTGAAGACGGACAAAATGAAGACGAATCATGGGATCCTAACTGGTGGGTAAAGACTTCTGTAAACAATGAAGGTTGGATAGCAGAAATGAAGATCCCTTTCAGCCAGGTACGTTTCGACAAAAATTCGGATGACGTCTGGGGTCTTGAAGTTGCCAGGGTACTATACAGAAGGGATGAGACTGATTTCTGGCAGCATATCCCCAGGGATGCAGCCGGCCTGGTACATCATTTTGGAGAACTATCAGGCCTCAACGGTATAAAACCGAGGAAAATATTTGACATTACCCCCTATGGTGTGGCAAAGGTTGAAACATTTAAAAAGGAGCCCGGTAATCCTTTCTCCTTCATGGAAAAGGGAAGAAGATATGGAATCAACGGAGGACTTGATGCCAAGATCGGTGTCACAAATAACATGACAATGGATCTATCCATAAACCCTGATTTCGGACAGGTGGAAGCCGACCCATCAGAAGTCAATCTCTCTGCTTATGAGACTTTCTTTTCAGAAAAAAGACCCTTCTTTATTGAAGGAAATAATATTACAAATTTCAACATTGGCATAGGTGACGGCGACTCGGGAAACGATAACCTGTTTTACTCACGGCGTATAGGACGCCAGCCTGTCGGCGATCCCACACTGAGAGATAACTGGTATGCAGATATTCCGACAGCGACCACTATCCTCGGGGCTGCAAAATTAACTGGAAAAACAAAAAACGGGCTTTCACTCGGATTCGTCGAAGCAGTTACGGCAGGAGAGACAGCGCTCATCGATACAGCCGGAGGAAGGATCAGGGAGCTCGTGGAACCACTGACAAATTTCTTTATAGGCAGGGTTCAGCGCGACTTTAAGGACGGTAACACAATTGTCGGCGCAATATTCACCGGTACCAACAGGGATAACGATGCCAGCCTCTGGAAATCAGATGTCGATGCCGGAATGGAAGACTATCTTCATAAATCGGCCTATTCCGGTGGAATCGACTTCACCCAGTATTTTAAGGAAAAAGCATGGTCGTTCAACCTGAATACTGCATTCAGCCAGGTGAACGGAACCAGGGAAGCTATTGCCCGTACACAAAGATCCTCAGCACGCTATTTCCAGAGACCTGATAATGACCATACTGAATTCGATCCCGACAGGACCTCGCTTTTCGGATCCGGCGGAAGAATGCAGATCACAAAGAACGACGGACACCTTAATATAATGGCAGTTGTGAAATGGAAAACTCCGGGTTTTGAAACAAACGACCTCGGGTATATGCAGACTGCCGATGAAATGCTTTCTGTCTTCTGGGCAGGTTATAATGTATGGGATCCTAAAGGCATTTACCGTAACTGGAATGTTAACGGAGATGTATATCTCGTAAATGATTTCGGCGGTTTGGTAACCGGGAAAGGCTTTGAGTGGAATGCAAGCATGGGCTTTAAAAATTACTGGAATGCCTGGACAGGCGGAAACATTCAGAGCAATTCAAAGTCGGCCAGCATTCTCCGCGGCGGACCTATGATGGAGGTCCCGGGAACAATCAGGGCTCGCTTTGGATTTTCGACAGATTACCGTAAAAAACTGACATTCGAATATTTCTTTAATGGATCGCTCGGTTTTGAAGATGCCTCGAGCAGCCTCTATACGGAGGTCGGATTTTCATATAAACCAATCAATTCTCTGTCATTCAACCTTAGCCCCGGATTCAGTAAATCATTCTCTGAATTACAATATGTAACCAGGGTATCTTATAACGGCAGTGACAGGTACGTATTTGCCTCAATCGACAGGCGAACACTTAGTGCATCATTCAGGCTGAATTTCAACCTTACTCCCGATCTTACACTTCAGTATTGGGGACAACCTTATGTTTCATCGGGTAAATACTATGATCATAAGCTAATCATGGAGCCGATGGCCGGAAGCTTCCGCGACCGGTTCTGGACATTCACCCCCGAACAGAAAGAATATGACCCTGCTGGCAACAAGTACCACATTGATATGGATAAAAACGGTACCCCCGACATAACATTCAACAATAGTGATTTCAACTACCAGTTCTTCCTCTCGAATCTTGTTGTACGATGGGAATATAATCCCGGATCATCAGTATTCCTTGTCTGGAGCCAGTCGAGAAATTACTCGAATGAAACAGGCAGAATGGACTTTTTTAACGACATGGGCGACCTGTTCAACAGGGATAATAATATACCTCATAATGTATTCCTCATAAAATTCAGTTACAGGTTTGGTCTGAAATAGGATAGAGATTGGCATTATGAGGCAACGGGAAGGCTGTCCGGGGGGACGGCCTTCTTTTATTATCTGATGAAGTAAGAATGAAGAACAAACGAACAACGAAGTAAGAATAAATGAAACTTCTGCATTCTTATTTCAAATGTTCGTTGTTCTTACTTCTTTTTCATTTATTTGTAGATGATAATATAAGACTGAATCGTATGATGAAATACTATTCTATAATTCTTGGATTTTTAGTTTCTCTAAGCATCTCCGCACAGGATAGGCCGGCTTACAAGTTTTTTACCGGGGAAGGGAAAAAAGCCGATTATGGCGATATTGTAAAAGAGGCGCTGAAAGCCGATGTTGTTTTCTTTGGCGAGCTGCACGATAATCCTATCTCGCACTGGCTCGAGCTGGAGCTGACAAAGAGCCTCCATGCTGAAAAGGGCAACAATCTTATACTTGCTGCCGAGATGTTTGAAACTGATAACCAGCTTCTTATTGATGAATATTTTGCAGGGTTTTTCAAGGAGAGCTCCTTCGAAAGTGAAGTGAGGAAATGGAACAACTATAAAACAGATTACAAACCTCTGCTCAACTTTGCCATGGAGAACGGCCTGAAATTCGTAGCATCAAATGTACCACGCCATTATGCATCGATGGTAGCAGCAGGTGGATTCGAAGCTCTCGAAAAAGTATCAGATGAAGGGAAGAGATTTATTGCCCCTCTTCCTGTTGATTATGATCCTGAACTGGCATGTTATAAGAATATGCTTTCCATGGGTGGAGGACCGATGGGTCATGCTTCTGAGAATCTCCCAAAGGCTCAGGCATTAAAAGATGCAACGATGGCATATTCAATTGTAAAAAGTCGTCAGCCCGGACACACTGTTATACACTACAACGGGAGTTACCATTCTGACAGCTATATGGGTATAATCTGGTATCTGAACAAATATTCTCCAGGGCTGAAGATTGTGACAATCACAACTATCCTGCAGGATGATATTGAGAAGATGGGTGATGAAGGTCTTGGGAAAGCTGATTTTGTGATTGTGGTGCCAACCTCCATGACAAGAACTTATTAATAGTATTGCAAATTGCAGGATATCTATGACCTGCATAACCTGCATGACAATTCTGGCACTCTTTTTGCTGTTAATAATTTAACAGAAAACCTCTTGTATTGAGTAGTTGATCGCGGTTGACCTGTGATTGTTTAACAACTAAAAACTACAATGATGAAGAGGAATGAAGAAGAGGCTCCCCGTTTTGACGATATCGTCTTCGGGAACCGTAACAGGGAATACGGAGCTTACATGCTCCGGAAACGCTACAAAACAGTTACCAGCCTTTCAACATTGGGAACACTGGTAATAAGCGCTGCCGTAATAATACTGCTCTCAGCCACTGCAGAACCGGCAACCGGCATAGAAGGCAAAAAGATCATAGTTATTGTCCAGCCGGAAAATTACAAAGCACCCCAGGTAGAGAAACCAGAAGTTAAACCTCTGCGAGAACTTCCAAAACCCGTAAGGAATATCGTACCCGACGTGGTCGACGACACTTTAGTTACCACCAGCGATATCCCGATAACGGATGTGCTTATCGGCACAACAGATAACGGTGACCTTAATGATACAATAACCTATGTGCAGCCTGCCGACAACATTGTACCTCCCGAAAAAGAAATATTTATCAGGGTGGAAGAGATGCCTGAATATCCGGGCGGCGACGGAGCGCTCATCCGTTATATAGGACATAATCTGGTATACCCCCGTGAGGCGGCCGATAACAACATCGAAGGACGTGTATTCCTGAAATTTGTCATTACCGAGGATGGTTCCGTGGGAGAAATCGTTTTGTTAAAAGGAGTTGATCCCCTGCTCGACCAGGAAGCTGTCAGGGTAATCAGCACCCTGCCAAAGTTCAAACCCGGCAAACAGAACGGGATTCCTGTAAATGTATGGTATTCTGTACCGGTCCTCTTCAGGCTTGAACATTAACAGCACTAATGGAACTCATACCTGTAAGCGGTCATAAAGTCTCCAAGGATCCTGTTTATAGATGCTTTCTGGTCTTCGCGGAGAGTGAAGATGTTCTTCCTGTAGCTTTTCTTCTCATCCATGAACCCAAGAATGCTCTGCTCAAGTTCGGGCGTAAAGATGATGTCGAGTTCTGAATAGAGCCTCCTTATCTCCGAAACAGGGTCATTCTCCAGGTCTTCATACCTTATTTCGGTAAACTGACCAGGTTTCAGAATATCCCTGCTTCCCTTTACCGATTTCCAGAACTTTTCAACCAGCCCGGCACTCTCCTCAACAGAAGGAGTCTTCCATCCCTTGCGGAAAGCATTTTCGCCGGCGACAATGTTCCACATATTGATTGTTGAAGGCACTGTTTTATAAGGATGACGGACTATGTGGATAAATTTTGCTCCGGGGAACATTCCTGAGAGTATTGAAACCCTTGGTGTGTGGAAGGGATTCTTAAGAACTATCTGCCTGGGATCGGACAATGTTACCTTTGTCAGGAAAGTCGTGAATTTTCTTTTCCACTCTTCAAGTTCCTTACCCTCCGGGTTGAATTCTCCGGGATTGCTGAAGTAACCTCTTTTTTCTGAAGGGAAGAATATCTTCTGAAAAGGTCCGGGGGCATTGAGTCTCAGCAGCGCCCATTCATCCTCCATCGGGTCAAGTGGTCCCATTTCCACCTCATCCATGGGGCGTTTGGGAGGCATCATCTTTTTCAGTATTGGCACCCAGTATTTTGTGCTTATTAAAAAATGGTCGGGGATGACTGTCTGGATTACTTTCGGGGAGGTGAACTGCTTATCGAGGCTTATGAGCTGGTGAAGGAATGTTGTCCCCGTGCGCCAGTGACCAATAATAAAAACCGGTTTTTCAATGATATTTGTACTGCGGATAAGCCTGCCGAACTTTATTTTCTCAATCACTGAGAATATCTCGCTTAATAAAGAAGTGGGTATCAGAACAATCAACCTGAGAAGGTAGACAGGCTTTAAGCTCACGCTGTTTCTGAATATCATTTTCATCAATGAGGAAAACCGTATCCCCATCAATAAATTTCCGACGATCTTTGATTTTTTACCGGCCATTCAGAAAGATACTCTGTTTCAAGATTCTTATACCCCCTTTCTTAACTCCGTCCCCCTGGAGGAAGGCAGGGAAGGGTGTAATATCCATAAGAAACTCATGCTTTGTGATGCTGTGCGTAAACAAAATCAGTAATGGCATTAACAGTGGTTATGATATCTTTTGCAAGGTTCTGGTCGTCGATCTTTACATTGAATTTCTTCTGGATTGCAACAACAAGTTCAATGACATCTATTGAATCGATTTTTATTGTATTCTCGCCGCTGAAGAAATTTACATCATCCAGGATATCTTCGGGTCTGACATTCTCGAATTTCAGTGTATCTATAATCAGTTTTTTTACTTCCTGTCTTATTTCCTCAGGGGAGTCAAATGTCATTTTTCCGTTATTTATGATTCGACAATTCCTTTCCAAGTCTTTTAAAAAATGATTCTTCGGCGTCGGCTCGCTGCCGGAGAAGATCACCTATCTCCACCAGTCGTTCCCTGCTGAAGTCTCTCTGCTTTGCTACTTTTGCGGAAGCGAGTGACACATCCCTCCATCCGTCGCCTATTGACATCATTTCTTTCGACATCTCATCGAGCTTCGGGTTATTCATGATCTTTGCAGCTTCCTGCAGGAATGATGCATAGAGGAACCTGAATCCGCCCCCTCCGGTACCCTGGTCTTCAAGGAAAATTGTTATCCTAAAGACCTTGTCGGCAAGAAAGTCTTCGTCCCTGGCATATTTCGGCCATTCTGTGATCTTATCTGCGAACCTCCTGATGCCTTTAATACCAATAAAAGGAAGGGGGATCTTCAGCATGTTATAGACGCCACCCTTGAGCCCCGCATTGATTGCTTTCTGGTAATCAAGTTTTTCAGGAACATAAACCGGGTAGAACATAAATCCTTTGGGAGCCATTGATCCGCCGGCAAAGCGCCCTTTGGTGAGTGACTCACGGTCTATTTCTGCTATCTGCGGATGATAGCTGTCGCTGACAAAATACTTATCGCCTTCCCTGCCTATAACGGTAATAAAATGAACATTTACATGTATCCTGTACCATGCAGGAAAATAATTCATATAGAAGAAATCAACCTGAACTGCCACCGGCTGTCCTTTATCGAGAAGTTCATTCAGCTCTCTTTCAGCTTTTTCAGGATTTCTGTAGTTTTTTGTTTTAAATTTCACTCCCGTGCGTTCCGAAAACTTTGTGCGCAGGTTTCCCGGCATGCTCCTTACAGCAAACATCGGGAAATCCATGACCGGAGTTTTAAGATATGCGAAAAATATACCGCTGGCGATTCCAAATACCATGGGTTCAGAGATTTCCATCCCATGGTGGTTAACAAGCGCGGCAACGGTTCCTGATTCACAGTGGGCTGCCATGATATGGCGAAACGGTATCTGACTCATCGTTCGTTTCTTATTACTTTCGTTTCGATTACAAAGGGATTGCCTGTTTTCACCTGTGATATTGAACCTGTTTTTGATTTATCAATTTCACCCTGGTATCCCATATCCCAGTTGCGATCCTCAATTGTGCTGATAATCTGAAATAAATTTGCAACCGGGATATTGAAAATATCGGCATATTTCTTCAGTGATGATATTCTCATCTTCCTGAAACCCTTTATAGTCAGATGCTTCTTTACCCTGTACCCGGCAATTCCTGTCCTTCCTGCCAGCTCTCCGACAGTAAGGCCTTCGACCATCATAAAAAAATATACAGGGCTTATCTTTCCGCTCTTGAGCTGTTCGAGCAATGTCTTGCTTAAATTACCGGTGATCCTGAAATGTTCTGATATATTGACTCCTGCCATATAAGAACCTGTCTGGAAGGGTCCAAAAGTCCCATCGCCTTTTTCAGCATACAGCACTACCTGATGATGCGGACAATCTATTACCAGATCTTTTTCCTTCATACTATCATAATTCGTGCGTAAATGTAGAATAATTCATTTTCTTTTAATATTGAAGTCAAAAAAAATAAATCCGGAATCTTCATTGTTTTTTAAATACCCTCACAGTTAATATCATGGAGACAATGAAAAAAGAGACAAGCAGGATTATATGCTGCCATATTCCGGCAATACCCTGGTGTCTGGCAAAAACGCCCAGGAATGCATCTGTCCCCCATCTGAGCGGTGACAGGATACTTATCTTTCTAAGGACGTCAGGGAGCATATATGCCGGAACGAAAATTCCTCCAAGAAGGGCAAGTATCACCACCATAACTGAGCCGAAGGTCGCAGCCTGCCCGTGTGTCGAAGCAAAGGCTCCAACCATAATTCCAAAGCCTGTGGCAGCCAGACTGCTGCTTACCAGGGCAACCAGCAGGGCAGGGATGCTAACCCTGAGATCAATAGACGACTGCTCGCCGAGAAGGGGCATTATATACTTTCCTATGAACATAAGAAAGGTGAATTGCAGGATACAAACCACCAGGAACAATGCGATCTTTGCTCCGGCAACCTGAAAATAGGATACCGGCAACGTTCTTACCCTGTTGAAAGTGCCATGTGTCTTTTCGTTGATAATACTGCCCGCCAGAGGAATCACAATGAAAAACATTGCAAACAGCGTAAAAGCCGGAACATTATTTTGCAATACCGAAGGTCTGAACTCCATATCCCTTTTTTGTGCAGATTCCTCAGAAACCGTCAGAAGAGTATTGTTAAATAAAGGTGCCATGGGAAGCCGTGTTTCCGTCATCAGTACCCTGATTGCGGAGAGCTGAACAAGTGATGTAACAGGCATCACCACAGCATCCCTGAACATTTTCTGTACACCAGGATCATAAAGGATTTTAATCCCTGCCATTGATGTATCGGGAGATGAGATCCTGAGACGCGCCATCAGTCTCTCTGTAGCAGAATCAGGTATTATCAATGCCATCTGGCATCTGCCTTCGAGGATCAGCCTTCTGGCCTCTTCCTCCCTGCCGCAGCTGATAAAATTAAAGTAACCGCCATTCACCAGGTCGCGTACAATAGCCTTACCGAGAACAGAAGAATCTTCATCCGCCATTGCTATCTTCATGCCCGACTTTCTTGACGGTATAGCGCTCTCCTGTGTAAAAGTTATAATTATAAGAAGTACTGCAGGCATCACGAAAAGTATTGCCAGGCCCGGCCAGTCACGGACCATGAGCAGGGTATCTTTCTTCAGTATTGCCAGGAATTTTTTCATAGGTCAGTCACGCAGATCCCTGCCGGTCATTTTTATGAATACCTGCCCAAGATCATTACAACCGCTATTTGATATGATCAGCCCGGCCGGAGTGCCATCGGCTATCAGCAGGCCATGATCTATAATATTCACCCGCGAGCACATCTCCTCGGCTTCTCTCATATAGTGTGTAGTATATATTATGGTTGTTCCCTTTTTGTTAATCTCCTTCAGATGCCTGAATATCATCTCCCGGAGCTGAATATCCACGCCAATGGTAGGCTCGTCGAGTATAAGAAGCTCGGGATCATGGATCAAGCCGGTTATCAGGTTCACCCTTCGCCTGATACCTCCGGAGCAATGGTGAATGAGTTTGGAAAGATGCTCCCCCAGGTTGAATATTTCAATCAATGTCTCTGCCCGCTTCTTAAGTGCTGCCCCATGATATCCCATAAGATGGCCGAAAAAATAAATATTCTCCCTGACAGTAAGTCCTGAGTAGAGCGCTATTTCCTGAGGTACCATGCCTATTCGGTTCTTTATGGCAGAATTACCGGATGTTACATCGTGGTCAAAAATCTTTACACTGCCTGAGGATGCGGTAAGCAATCCGCACAGGATTGATGTAAATGTAGTCTTGCCGGCTGAATTGGGACCGAGAAGACCCATGAATTCTCCCTCGGTGACAGACAGGTCAATTCCGCGCAGGGCCGGTTCATCAGATCCACTGTACTTTTTTACAAGTTTTTCAACTTCTATAACTACCTTTCCACTCATAAGCAGCCAAAGATAAATGTTTGGCATCAATTGTTAAGGTCAGGGACTGCAATTATTAAACTTAACGGCGAGACAGTATCTACAACTCTTTCAATTTTAAATCCTGCCCTTTGAAGTAATGTTCTGAATTCTTCTTCTGTCCTCTCCCTGCCTCCGACTCCTGCCAGCATAAAAATATCTGATGCTTTTGCCCATGACTGTTTATTTGTCTCTCCCACAACCGCTTCAATTATCATAATCCTGGTCTCGCATTTCACAGAATTCCTGATATTATTAAGGATCTTTTCAGCCCTGGCATCATCCCACCCGTGAAGGATATTTTTGAGGGTATAGAGGTCGCCTCCTTCCGGGATCGTATCGAAGAAGCTTCCCGGAATAACAGTAAGGCGGTCATCCATGGTACTGTTCACGGAAAGTGTTTTTTTATCTTCAAGCACCTGTGGAAGGTCAAAAAGTGTCCCCTTCATGTGAGGATTCTTTTCAAGGAGTGCTGTAAGAAAAAATCCTCTGCCACTGCCAATATCAACGACATGAGAGTAACGGCTGAAGTCGAATGCTGAAAATATTGCTGCGATCTGCATTCGTGAGGTGTTGGTCATTGCCTTGTTATAAAGCTCGTTACGCTGCTCTGATGCCCCCATGAAGTCAAAAACCTCACCTTCCATGAATAGTTCCGACGATCTCCTGCCTGTTTTGACACTATGCATCAGGTCGCCAAAGATCCTGAACTGCATGCTGTTGAGGGTATGTTCGATGAAGTACCTGAGCTCTGTTTCTTTCATTGATTCTGACAGTGAAGAGTTTGAGAATACCCTGTCGCCCGATTCTTTGAATATACCCTCCGACGCAAGCAGTCTCATGATACGGTAAAGAACATCCTCCACAGAGCCTGTCAGTGTGGCAAGTTCTCTGATGTTTTTAGGACCATCCTTCAGAATATCAGCAATCCCAAGCTGACATGCCACACTTACTGATCCAAGAAGCCACAGATTCTGCATCTTTTCGAGCATGAGTACGTTCGGATGTGTGAAGCGGTTGCTGATGCATGACAGGCGTCTCCGTAACGCATTGAAGAATCTGACAATAGCAGCAGGCGGGTATTTTGGGAGTTCCCGGATTGTTTGCATTTCACTACTTTTTATTATTCCTGACCATCATCACATAATTATATAGTATATCGGCCGATTCTTCGACAGTAAGGAGGTCGGTATCAATGACGAGTTCAGGATTCTCAGGTTCCTCGTATGCTGATGTTATACCTGTAAAGTGAAGGATCTGGTTGCTCAGGGCTTTCTTATACATTCCTTTGGGATCGCGTTTTATACATGTTTCGAGCGAAGCCTTCACAAAAACCTCAATGAATCGTTCATTGCCGGCACGCGATCTTGCAAACTCTCGCATTTTTGAGAATGGAGAGATGAAGGCGACAATTGTAATCACCGATGCATTCTTAAGAAGCACAGCAACCTCTGCTATTCTCCTGATATTCTCATTCCTGTCAGCATCGCTGAAACCGAGATCTGAATTCAATCCGTTCCTTAATACATCGCCGTCGAGGATATAGCAAAACAATCCCTGCTGAAGCAGTTTCTGTTCCAGCTGCCCGGCAAGCGTTGATTTTCCCGAACCCGGAAGTCCGGTGAGCCAGACGATCATTCCATCCTGATCAAGGATCTTTCTGCGCAGGTCATTAATATTTTCTGTTATCATAATTTGCTTTTTGGCTGCAGCCTTGCCTATGAAATGATCATCCCTGCCGCAACAGTTTCATTTGTTCTTTCATCAATAAAGATCATGCTTCCCGTTATGCTGTTATTAACATAACGATCATAGAAAACCGGCCTTGCAGTGTGTATTGAGATATTTGATATGTCATTCATTTTTGTATTTACGCTGACATTATCTTTTTCGAGACTGTGCATATTGATCCTGTAATTTATTGATTTTACTATACATGTTGTCTCGCAGGTAGCAAGCCTTACGATGTATCTTCCTCCCTGTTTCAGGGCTCGTTCATTGAACCAGCAGATCATTAAAGTGATATCCTGGCCGGCTTCGGGCAGATCAGAAGAACCTGATATCAGATCTCCGCGTCCTATCTCTATTGCGTCATCAAGTGTCAGTACGACAGAATCTCCGGAACAGGCAGAGGCAGCATTCTCTTCGGCATCATAGATATCTTTTATTTGTGAAGGTATTCCCGCCGGTAGTACAATAACCTTATCTCCTTTCCGGAATGTCCCGCCTGCAACACGTCCTGCATAACCTCTGAAATCTTCATACCCTTGTGAATCCGGTCTTATGACTGTCTGGACAGGAAATCGTGCGTGCAGGAACTTGTCATCCCTTTTTATTTCTATCGATTCAATCAGCTCGAGGAAAACGGGGCCCCCATACCAATCCATATTCTCCGATCGAATAACTATATTATCTCCGTATTTGGCGCTTACAGGAATGAGGTGTACATCTTTTATATTCAGTTTCCCTGCCATTGAAAGAATATCGTCTCTTATCTTGTTGAAGATATCCTCTGAATAACCGGCCAGGTCCATTTTGTTTACGCAGAAGATAAAGTGCCTGATGTCGAGCAGGGCGGCAATATATGTGTGCCGTATTGTTTGTTCGAGCATCCCGTTTCGGGCATCGATCAGCAGTACTGCCAGGTCGGCTGTGCTGGCGCCTGTAACCATGTTCCTCGTGTACTGGATATGTCCGGGTGTATCAGCAATAATGAATTTTCTCTTTGGAGTTGAAAAATGGCGATAGGCAACGTCGATGGTTATCCCCTGCTCTCTCTCTGCCCTCAGTCCGTCGGTCAGCAGCGACAGGTCGATACCTTCTTTTCCCAGCCTGCGGCTTGAATCAACCAGGTAGTCGAGCTGGTCCTCGAATATCGATTTGCTGTCGTAAAGAAGCCTGCCGATAAGTGTGCTCTTGCCATCATCAACACTTCCAGCTGTCATGAAACGTAACAGACTTTTTTTATTTTGTTTTAATTTCATTTCGTTTTTTCGCTTCTAAAAACCTACCCCCTTCCTCCCGGGAGGGGATTTTCGCCGTTGTACCTTTGCACCATTGCACCATTGCACCTTTTCACCCTTCAGAAATATCCTTCTTTTTTACGATCTTCCATAGATGTATCTGATCTCATATCATCATACCTTCCTCCCCGTTCTGTTATCCGTGTAGCTGCTATTTCAGCAATAACTTCTGCTGCAGTGCGTGCTTTCGAGATAGTAACACCGGTGCATGTAATATCGCCTATGGTGCGGCATCTTACATCTTTCTCAATAATTTTCTCAGCAGCTTTAAGCTTCATAAAAGGAGCCCATGCAAGGTAAACACCGTTGCGGTGAAATATCTTTCGCCTGTGTGAATAGTATAACGAAGGAAGTTCAATATTCTCATTCATAATGTATTGCCACACATCAAGCTCTGTCCAGTTGCTGAGCGGGAATACCCTGAAATGCTCCCCGAAATTCTTATGACCGTTAAATATGTTCCAGAGTTCAGGTCTCTGGTTCCTGGGATCCCATTGTCCGAACTCATTCCTGTGTGAAAAGAACCTCTCCTTGGCGCGTGCTTTTTCTTCATCACGACGGGCGCCTCCTGCAGCAGCATCTATCTTAAGCTCTTCGATGGCGTCGAGGAGTGTCACCGATTGTGCCTTATTACGGCTTGCATTTATTCCTGTTTCCTCAGTCACTCTGCCCTGGTCGATGGTATCCTGAACATACCTGACAATAAGCTCCACACCTAGTTTATTAACCAGTTTGTCCCTGAAGGTCAGCGTCTCCTCAAAATTATGACCGGTATCGATGTGCATCAGGCTGAATGGCATCCTTGCAGGCCAGAAAGCCTTTCGTGCAAGATGTGTCATTACTATCGAATCCTTTCCCCCGGAGAAAAGAATAACCTTCCTGTCGAACTGGGCCGCTGCTTCCCTGAAAACATAAATTGCTTCATCTTCAAGTTCCCTGAGATGTACGTCACTGATGTTCAGATTAATACCCATTCTGGCTGCTTTTGCTTCCTTATTGATTAAAAATAGTGAAAAAACCTCAACTGAAGCTTCCCGCTATATAATCTCTGGTAAGCTGTTCCTTTGGATTCCCGAAAAACTCACTGGCCGGAGCTGCTTCAACTATCTCGCCAAGGTACATAAATACAATATAATCTCCCAGCCTTCGTGCCTGACGAAGTATGTGGGTTACAAGTATGATAGTGTATTTCTCCCTGAGAGAAAAAAAGAGCTGCTCGATCTTTTTTGTCGAAATAGGATCCAGCGAAGAGGTAGCCTCGTCGCCAAGGATATATTCCGGTTCAGTGGCCAGTCCGCGTGCAAGACACAACCGCTGCTGCTGTCCGAGAGACAGTTTGGAGGCAGGTGTATGCAGCTTGTCCTTCACCTCATCCCAGAGGCCGGCAAGCTCGAGGTAATGCTCAACAGTGCGGTTCATGTCTTTCTTTTTCGCGCTCCTGTGTATCCGCGGGCCATAGGCTACATTATCGA